>NZ_JBHFNP010000056.1:0-4240 GCF_041929235.1 Microseira sp. BLCC-F43 | reverse complement strand
TGCTTGCAGTTCAGAGTTTTGGAGTTTCTTTGTAGTACCACGGCGGGGGAAATGTTCTTTCCCTGGGAAGGTTTTATGCTTGCCGTGCCGAGAAACGGTTTGTCTGTGTAGTTGCTAGGCGGGGGTATTGTTTTTTTTCTGGGAATGTTTTTTGCTTGCCGTGCCGAGAAACCGTGTATCTGGGTTTGGGCACGGCGGGGGAAATATTTTGTCCCAGCGAAGGTTTTATGCTTGCCGTGCCCCTACTTCTTGGCGTCTTCTTGTTGATGTTGCCGTACCCGTAACCGCTGAGAAATTTATTCTAGATTTCGCTTGATTTTGCCAATTTCTGTTACCCAACGGCGGCGACTGGCATGTTCTAAATTTACAATGTCTTCTAAGGACCAGTGGAAGTGAAAGGCAATGCAGGCTACCTCCTCATAGATTTGGTCTAAGGGGTAGCCTGAGACTCCCCCGATAGTTCTAACTCCACGTTAAAGTTGCTATTGCATTGAGGACATTTAACCCGCATCGTGGCGCTGCCCTGTTGGTTAATTTGATTGTAAAATGTCCGCAAGTAAGCTAAATCCTGGGTGAAAAGATTCTCTAATAAATCCGGTGTAACTGAAGATAATTCGCCCAAATTGGTAATCACTCGCGCCAGCATGACTAAAACGCTATAGGCTGGATTGTCTCGAACTCGCGGCTCTTTTTGCAGCCAAATTTCATCTTTAGCTGTTGCGAGGCGCATCATTCCCTGGCGGTGAATTTTTCCTTGATCATCGACTAAGCCTTTCGGCAGGATAAATTTAAATTCTGTCTGTAATTCATTGGTCATGGCTGTTTAAATTTGGCTCTTGAATTTTTCTATCAATAAGTCTCGTTGTTGTTGAGCTAGGGCGTAATTGGGATTGACGTTCAAAGCGGCTTCAAAGGCTTCGAGTGCTTTTTGGTTTTCGCCCATTCCGACCAGGGCTAAGCCTTTCCCAGTCAGCACGTAAAAGTTATTGGGGCTGATTTGCTCTGCTTGTTCGTAAGCTGCCAAGGCTTCTTCATACTGTTTTAAATCTACTAAGACAACGCCTTTATTATACCAACCTTCTAAGGATTTAGGATTGAGTATAATCGCTTGATCGGTTGATTTCAATGCATTTTGGTAATCGGTTAAATTCCAGAGCGCTACGCTGCGGTTCGCCAAAATATCGGCACAGAAGTTTTTGGCGGATTTCAGGATGTTTTCGTATTCTTTTAAATTCCAGATGCCTAGATTTTGGTTGTTAGACAAAATTTCGGTACATGTGAGTTTTTCCTGAAAGTTTATCTCGGTGTTTAATGCTTTTTCATAAGCTTTGAGGGCTTCTCTGTACTGTTTTATTTGGCTGAGTATCCGGCCTTGATTGAACCAGGCTTGACTGTATTTAGGATTAAGTTCAACGGCTTTTTGCAGGGCATCTTGGGCGTCGTCGTACTTTTGTAAGTGCCATAGGCTGACGCCTTTGTTGTTCCAAGCTTCGGCGAAGTTAATATTAATATTGAGAGCGCGTTCGGCGTCAGCGATTGCATCTTGGTATTGTGCCAATCCGATTAAGGCGCTGCTGCGTTGATTCCAAGCATAGGCGGGATTTTTATCGCCCCAGTTTCCATCACCTGCTATGGCATTTTCACAGGAAGTCAGGGCTTCTTTGTAATTTCCGATTCGGTTAAGTGTGGCGCAGCGGTTTACTTGCGCTAAACTCGATTTAGGATTAATTTGAATCGCTTTATTATAAGAACTGAGTGCTTTTTCATCCTGGCCTAATTTTTCAAATAGAATTGCTTGGTTTGTCCAGGTTGTAGCATCGTTGGGATTGACTGCTAAAGCTTGTTCGTAAGATGCGATCGCTTCCACTATTTGTCCCGCTTTCTGTTGTGCTGTTGCTCTGGCAATTAAAGCCGTTGCTGGAACCGCATCTTGCGCTTGATTGCAAGCAGCTATTGCTTCATCATACCGCCCCAAATCTGATAGAGTTCCACATCGTTCCAGGATGGCTAAAGAATTATCTGGATTGATGGTTAAAGCGCGGTCAAAAGCAGCGAGTGCTGCTTCATTTTGGCCTAATTTTTTTAACGCCAAACCTCTATTATACCAGGCCAGAGCCGGGGAAGAATTGCCCCAATTGCCATTAACTTTGAGAGCTTGTTCTAGGGATGCGATCGCGTCATCATATTGACCTAATTCATAGAGTGCTGCGCCTCGTTGCGTCCAAGCGAGAGAATTTTTAGCGTCAAAGCGCAATAAATAATCGTAAGAGGCGACGGCAAGGGCGTATCGTTTAAGTTGAAATAGCACATTGCTGCGACTTGACCAAAGTTGGGGATTTCTGCTTTTTGGTCTAAGGGTAATGGCTCTCTCGCAAGCCGCCAAAGCTTCATTATAATTTTGTTGGCCCTCCAACACCCGACATTGATTTGCCCAAAAATTAAAGTCTTTTAGCTCAAAGTCTCTTGTTTGCGCCGAGACTGGAACCGCCGAGTGAATAAAAATACTTATAACCCCCGCCGTAACGCCGAGGGATTTAAAAAAGGGTTTCATAAATTTTGCCTCTCTTGTATTTTAAACAAAGGAAAACGGGGCGGCTGACCAAGGCAGCCGCCTGTTTCAAATCTTTAAGATTGCACCCCAACACGATGACTGAAAGGTATTTTGAACCCTGATAAAATTAAGATATAACAGATTGGAATTGCTACGGATAATACAAAAAATTTTTTAATCCGGAGTTTTGCCAGCAGCAGATGGAGTGATGAGATTAAAAATTTTGACCTACAGTGTAAGCGCGATCGCATTGCTGTACCTAGTTTCGGGAAGTGCAACCGGGGTGCAATCAAAATCAGTTGCAGATTATTCCCCGCGTCCCCAAGTCCCCGCGTCCCCGCGTCACACCCGTAAGGAAGCGATCGTCGCGCAAGAGTCCCCAAGCATCAGACGCCTGCGGGAAACCAGAGACTGTGCGGGATGCAACCTCAGCAACGCCAACCTCGCCAACGCATACTTGCGCGAAGCCAACCTGAGAAACGCCAACCTCACCAACGCCAACTTGCGCGGCGCAGACTTAAGCGGTGCTTATTTAAGAAATGCTAACTTGCAAAATGCTTCCTTGCGGGGTGCTAATCTTAGCAGTAGCGACTTGAGAGCGGCAAATTTGCGGGGAACCGACCTCAGAGACAGCAAAATCAACTACGAAACCGAAATAGATAGCAAATGGCGCATGGTTTGGGAAATGGTCAATCAACCTGCCAGGGGTCGAGATATGCGAAGAGCGGATCTGCAAGGCGCTAACCTTAGCAGTGTAAATTTAAGTCAAATTAACCTAGAAAATGCCAACCTAACAGGTGCAAACTTGAGCGGAACAAACTTGCAAAATGCCAACTTGAGCAACACCAATCTGAGTGGGGCAAACCTATTTATTGCCGACCTGAAAAACGCCAATCTCAGTAGCGCCAATTTAACCAATGCCAACCTGACAAATGCCGATTTGCGCCAAACAAATCTTAGCCAAGCTAACTTAGATCGATCCAACTTGAGTAGCGCTAACTTGGGTGGAGCCAATTTAAGCAACACCAATCTAATATCCGCAAATTTGAGAGAAGCTGACTTAAGCGGAATTAATTTAAACGGCGCTAACTTAAACGGCGCAGACTTATTTAATGTCAGCCTCAGAGATATCGATTTAAACAGTACAAATCTGCGGGGTGCTAATCTCAGAGGCGTTAACTTTAGGGGTGTAAATCTGAGAGGAATCGAGTTGGGCGGCGTCAACTTAAGCGGTGTAAATTTAAGCGGATCCGACCTCAGCGGTGCCAATTTAAGCGGTGTTATTCTCAAACAAGCAATTCTGGCAAAAGTTAATTTAAGAGGCGTCAATCTCACCGATGCAGACTTGAGTAATGCCGATTTAAGTAATGCCGATTTAAGCGGAGCCAACCTCAGCGGTGCAAACCTGAGCAATGCCGATTTAAAAGGAGCAACTTTAAGCGGAATCACACTTACTTCTGCTACTAATTTGTGCGGGACAACTATGCCAGATGGAAGTCAAAGGCGTTGCTAATTGCTAATGGCTAATTGCTAATTGGTAATTGAAATCCGATCCCCCCTAACCCCCCTTATCTAAGGGGGGGACAAGAGCAAAAATCTGAAATTTAAAATATGATTGGTAAATGAAATCAGATCCCCCCTAACCCCCCATATCTAAGGGGGGGACAAGAGCAAAAATATCAAATATGA
>NZ_JBHFNP010000055.1:0-5582 GCF_041929235.1 Microseira sp. BLCC-F43 | reverse complement strand
ATACAATTCTAGCAAACTCAGCATTAAACCGTAATAGTTGGAAACCAAAAAATGGGCGTTATCCCAGTATATTAGAGTACGGTTATGCCCACGTCACCTTTCCGAAATAAAAAAGGATAGCAGTTGTATTTCTATTATCCTGTACTTCGTAAATTAAGTTGAGTGTCTAGAACAAATTAGGTACTTCTACACGATTGATGATGCCAGCATAGTTGTTGTAGATTGTTTGAATCCCTGATTTACTCCCATGTGTTAAACTTGCACATTTAACTACATCCTTAGTTTTTTCGAGAAAATGACTAATGAATGTATGCCTGGTATTGTATTGGGGTCTATGTTCAATTCCCAATTCCTTTAAACATCTTGACCAAATCCGTTGAGAGAAGTTGTGATCGTCGATTGGTTTACTATTAGGGCTAGGGAATACTAATGCTTCTGGATTTTTATCACTCTGGTCATACCGTTTATTCAACATTTCTATTAAACCATAAGCCAGAGTAAATTATCGCATTTTGTTGGTCTTAGTACCCTTACGCACTCTTTTGGAAGTGCTATTTTTATTCCTTCCTAAAGATTCATAGAGCAACAGCAGATTTCGATTAAAGTCAATGTGTTTCCACTGTAATCCTATTGCTTCGCTTGTTCTAGTACCTTTCCAGAACAAGCATTTGACATAATCAGCGTGTTTGTAATATTTGCTGGTTTCAAACCAGTTAATAATGGCTTTCACCTCATCTACAGTGAACGGTTTAGGTAATGGTTTGGATTCAATCTTTATTTTTATATTTTTGAATTCAAAATATACTACTTTTAAAGTATTGAGGTAACGCTGAATAGTTTAATTTGATAATCCACGATTTGTTTTTAACCAGTTTACGAAATTATGTGCATCTTCAACGCTTTCTATGTTTCGATGGTACTCTCTTAATAAAGCAATTATTGATTTGTCTGAACCGCTAAAATTTTTCTCCAGTCGTGCCTCTAGTAGTTCAACTAGAGTAGGTTTTTTCTCAGTAGGTAAATCTGCGATTGACTCTTGAATACCTCGACTAGCTTGTTTTACAAAGTTGGTAATGGCATTGGGATTGTACTTGAGTGCTAGTTCGCCATTATTAGTCGCTGTAAAGTTACCAGATGCAATATCTAAAGCAATCCTGTCACAGATAGTTTGAGCGTGTTTTACGGCTATGGGGTCGTTGTACTGACCTAAAGAACCTAGTGTAAAGCGGATACCATTGTGGGTAAAGCGAATACGAATAGAGCCGTGATTATCCAGGGGTTGTTTTGGTGCTACCATAGTCTTGGGTTATCCCATAAAAAAATAGTAGGTAGGAATACTCTCACTGCAAATTTGATTATTCCTGCCTACTTAATTTTTACCACGTCTGACCTAAAACTGACCTAATAATTTTATTAGGTCTTGCAATAGCTAGTATTTACGTAGGTTATAACACCCTTGTTAAGGGCGAGGTCACGAGTTCAATCCTCGTCACGGGCTTTGAGAAAAAAGACGAAATAATAAGTATTTGAGCGAATTAAATGGTAGAAAAAGTACTTTTTTACACATGTTGCGCTGTATCTTGACTATGATTTGACTTAAACGGGTGCGGCAGGACTCGAACCTGCGGCAGACTGCTTAGAAGGCAGTTACTCTATCCACCTGAGTTACGCACCCAACTACCTGTGTGCCATATTATCAAAATTGAGCGAGATTTGTGCAGCCATAGGGGGTGTACTAGACCTCGACCAAACTTTTAGGGCTTCTGACCCTGTAGCAGCTTATAGTATGTGTACGCCTAAATAGTCCGGAAGGCTTGGAGACGCGTATTTTTACGGGAATCTAAGCCGCTCCGGGGGGTTTTAACCGCCTTGCCGTAGTAGAATTGCTTCATCGATAGCATTGCGATCGCAGATCAAGGTTTTCCTTGATGAGCGCAAGGTTGAAAGTACCGGCGCTTTTCTGACAGGTTTAACCAGGATGGCTTTTGATGCAGAATGCAGTTCAACCGCATTCAGGTAAGGAATCCGCCTTGCTAGGGGCACCAGAGCCAATATCGACAATCTGCCTTTGGGAGTCTTCGCGTCTTTTAGTCCGTGCAAAAAGGTTCGCCAGCAGAGCAGATCCCTAGGGATTCGTCTCTTGCAACAGCCAGATAGCCGTTCCGCAAGGTTCAGGGCGACAAGCTGGGGTTTTGGTGAGGTAGAATCTCCCGTTTTTGGAAAGGGAGAGGATGCAATAAAGACCAACAGCACGGGTGTTGGATAAGATAGTGTGATATTCAACTGCGCGAGCGCTCGTTTGTGCCTTCATGGACGAGCTGTACTAAGCTCGTTGCATCGAGACAGGTGCGATCGCAGTGACAATCGCATCTGCACCCAGTGGTCCTGACAGGAGTCAATTGCCAGTGACATGTTTATTCTGAAACGGCAGGATGTTGAAATATCAAGCATTCAGCACCCAAATCGGGACCAGCAGATTCCGATTCTCCATTATCAGGGGCAAACCTTTCGCTTAATCAGCGTGTTTAAAGCGAGTCAAGAGGAAGAAGCCAAAGCTTTCTGGCGGGATCTAACCGACAATCGCGGGAAAGCTTGTGTATTATTGGAGGAACCGGAGCGATACAGCGTCTGGGGTAAAGTCCGTCTGGATCAGCTCGCTGGCGATGCTGGCGAGGGCGTCAAGACGACACCGTTTACCCAAGCGTGTCTCTTGCTGCTCCAAGCGGTTTATATAGACAT
The DNA here is from genome assembly GCF_041929235.1 of Microseira sp. BLCC-F43. NCBI lineage: Bacteria > Bacillati > Cyanobacteriota > Cyanophyceae > Aerosakkonematales > Aerosakkonemataceae > Microseira > Microseira sp. BLCC-F43. The sequence continues at coordinate 2,843 of NZ_JBHFNP010000055.1, read as the reverse complement.
CGAAGACCTTTTAGGTTCCAGGCAAGCTGGATTATTTCAAAAAAATATCTCGGAGGTATTTCAGCAGTGGCGCTTTCCCAAGGCGGAATCGCCGGAGGCAGTACAAAATTTACTAACACTAGACCCGCTCTCAGGCTCCCAGGTTCCCCCTTGGGAAGAACACCATCTGATTACCTTGTTGCAAGAGTTGCATCGTCTTGGTAAACAGTATTTCGGCAATACCAGCTTTGTTGCCAGAGCCATCGACGCTTTAGAAGATATGCCGGAGGCAGAGCGAACTCACTTTATCAGTTGGCTGAATCAATCTCCCCTTGGTAAGCTGTGGCGATAACCGCAGCGATCAATTCGATTGAGGTGTGAGGGCAAGTCAAAGCGCCACGATTGGCTGGCTACCTTGCAGCCAGTGCGTTACGAGGTTGACATCAGCAGTGGCGCAACCAGATTGAATACGGCGCTTTCCATCACCAGCTATTACCATTGTCAGTGCATCCCTATGAGTAACCCTTCTGATAAATCCAGTCCTAAATCCCTTATACCCGTTCAGACAATTGTCATGGGTGGAATTGCTTGGGCTGTACTAGCACTTTTATTTTTTATGCTGTTCAGTATTACACCGGCAGGGACGCAGCGCCCAACGTGGTACGTCTATGGAACCTATATTTTTGAACAGGTGGCATACCTGGCAGCATCGTTGCTGTGTTTTAGAAATTGGCGCAGTCCTCAAATTGTCAGCGGACGCGGGGTCTGGCTGGGAATTGGTCTGGGAATGCTGTTCTATTTCATAGGGAACTTGTTGTTTGGCTATTGGGAACTGTTTTTAGGTCTAGAACCAGATGTATCGCTTGGGGATTTCTTTTTTATCGCGACTTATATTTCTCTGGGTTGGGGAATGATCCTGGCGGTAAAATCTAAGCGACTGAGTCTGGTATGGTGGCAGTCGGGAATTGTCCTGGCAATCGCTCTAATTGGATCTGGTTTGGCTTGGTGGATTACAACCTTGCCAACCACAGCCTTAGAGTTAATGCCACAACACCAAAATATTGCCGAAATTATCGTCCAACAAGCATCGCCAACGACTAAACCAGCACCAAAAGCTCCCCCAGTACAGCCAACCCCTGCACCCAAAGCATCGCCATCTCCCAAACCAACCCCTAGTCCAGAACCAGCTGCGGTTGAAAAAACAGCAGCACCGGCTTGGATTATGACATTAGACGAACAGCTAAAACCTCTCGCCGCTCCTATCAGTCTGTTTTACGTGGTGAGCGATATTTGTCTGTTAATTCTGGCAACAATGCTGCTGTTAGCTTTCTGGGGAGGACGTTTTGCTCAATCTTGGCGGGTAATCGCAGCGGCGGCGTTGTCGCTGTACATTGCAGATATGTGGTTTAAGTGGGCCGAAAAACAACCAGATTATCAGAGCGGCTCTCTACCGGAAGTATTCTGGGTGTTTAGCGGTGTGCTGTTTGCAATTGGAGCAGCCCTGGAATACGATACATCAAGCCGTTCTCGTCGCCCCGCTGGACGTAGACGGGGTTAGGAAAAAAAGCCGTATGAGCGCCAGAAAATTAACCGATGCCGACAAAGTTGAGATCGTTAAGTTGTATCGCGAAACCGACGAGACGACCTCAACACTGGCTATGCGGTATGATGTGAGCCACTCGACAATCAGTCGTTTCCTCAAAAGCACGCTGTCGCCTTCGGAATACGAAGTGCTGATTCAGCAAAAACGTTCCGGTCGCACGCTGAAGGAGAGTTACGAACCTGAGGAAGTCCAAGTCGAGACTTCGCCTTCGCTGCAATTAGAGTTACCTTTAGCTACAACCCCCGCCGCCAAACTGCGGCGAAGGCGTTCAACTGCGGTGGACGAGACAGAGGGCGAACCACTAGAGCTAGAAGCACCATTACCACCGAGAGAGGTTCCTGTGCCTCGTGCAGCAACTAAGGATGAATTGCTCGATGCAACTTATGCTGAAGCAGCCAGCACGTTCAGAGAAATGCTACCTGAAGATCTGTTAGAGCTTCAGGGAGAGTTGGCAGATTTGGATGAAGATGAGGAAGACGAAGACGACGAAGATTTTGAAGATGCGGATGAGGAAGACGAGGAAGACGAAGCGCCAATCTTAAGAAGGACGGTACGAGCTGGCGTTAAAGTTCAGGTTTTGCCGCTGTCGCAAGCGTTGATTCCCAAAACCTGTTACTTGGTGGTAGATCGAGCGGCAGAATTGGTGGCAAGACCGCTCAAAGATTTCGGCGATTTGGGTATAATTCCCCAAGAAGAAATCCAAGAGAGAACTTTACCTGTTTTTGACAACCACCGGGTGGCGCGTCGCTTTTCTAATCGTACCCAGCGGGTGATCAAAGTTCCCGATGGCAAGATGCTGCAAAAAGTTGGCGATCATCTCAAAGCGAAAGGCATTACTCGCCTGCTAATCGATGGTCAGGTTTATTCCCTATCGCTGAATTAGCAGTACTCGATCGCAAGCAAAAACTTTGAATGCGCTATGAGCGATTGCTCATAGCGCTTTTTATACCAGTATCCTTGCAACTTGCGCGGCGAACCGCGAACCTTTGAATTTTGTCATTGTTGAAACTAACTGCTATAGACTAATCCCAATTTTTCCACCGAGTTTGATACGGCTAAAAAAATTAAAAAAATATTTGTAACATTAACCCCATCCTACATAACAGTTAAAACACTGAATAGTGAACTACCCACCACCAACCTTTCAGGTATGGTGGGGGCTTCTTCCTTCACTGGGAATCGCCTCCACGACCGTGGATTTTTTACGTCCCGGTCGTTTTGGTCTTACATACCCAAAAGAAGCAGTAGCACTGGTTCCCAA
>NZ_JBHFNP010000054.1:0-4348 GCF_041929235.1 Microseira sp. BLCC-F43 | reverse complement strand
TTGGGAACCAGTGCTACTGCTTCTTTTGGGTATGTAAGACCAAAACGACCGGGACGTAAAAAATCCACGGTCGTGGAGGCGATTCCCAGTGAAGGAAGAAGCCCCCACCATACCTGAAAGGTTGGTGGTGGGTAGTTCACTCAACTACAGGGCAATCGGTAGCTGCGTGAAATTGATACAATCGTCCCTGGGAAAAAATTCGGTGGCGGATTATGGAGCAGAATTTAGACGCTGCAAGCTACGGTATTGTGATGGTAACAGCGGCTTCGCGCGATGAGGCGGAAGCGATCGCCAAAAATTTAGTTGCATCTAAACTCGCCGCCTGCGTCAGCATCATGCCCATTCGATCGATTTATACTTGGCAAGCACAGGTACATAACGAGGAAGAGTGGCAGCTTTTGATTAAAACAGATTTGGCTTTCTTTGAAACATTAGAAGCCAAAATTCGCGAGTTGCACTCTTACGAAGTCCCCGAAATTATCGCCTTGCCAATAGTTACTGGTTCTGCGCCTTATTTAGGGTGGATTTCAGAGCAGGTGCAAGGTTAGGAATTGCTGCTATTAGCAAAACACTTGGGGCTGAGCGGGTTTACTTAAATTGTTTGAAATTACCAAAGGTTGGCAGGTATTACCCGCCCCTACAATTCCTACATCTTGATCTGTAGCATTATCAAGGAAAATTGGTATAACTCAGGCAGTGCGCTGGTCTAACGGCAATATCAACTTAAGGCACGTCTCAGAGCGATAGTTGCTAGTAGCAATCCTTCTCTAATCGCCAATTCTAGATACCCAGCATCATCAGCTGCTAGATTGTACTGACGCCCTAGCGCCAAAGTCGCCGTTGTCGATCTTTGAGTCGTGTCTGTATCCAGACTAATTGGTAAAGATTGCAGCATTGCTAACTCTTCAGCCGTTTGGGTTTCTGTTATCCGCTGTCTGCGTTCTGCTACTATGAGAACGTTAACAATTTCTAGCCACCAGATACTAGGAACGACAGCTTCAGCATTCTCTGCTAGCAAATGCAAAATTGCTTCGGCGTCATCATTAGTTTCATCAGGCAAACACCAGCTAATTGCTACAGAACAGTCCAGTACAAAGCTTGTCAAAATCTACGCCCCTCTTCTCTCATTTCTCCTATAGTCATTGCACAAGGAGATATTTTTTTCCTAAGCGATCTAAAAGCTTCTATTACAGCGGCTGCATCCAACTGTTTTTCTGTCAGCGAAGGTTCGCTAATAGCAGATTTAGTCCGATCTGCTATCTGTTTCCGCATCAACTCTGCCTTTTTTTTGATAACTTCCCATTTATCGGGTATGCGGCGCGGTGCTGATGCTGCTGTTTCCAGGATATGCTTTAATTCGGCTTGCAGCGCTCGCCCGTTTTCTTTGGCGCGAGCTTCGAGTTTCTCCAGCACGCCCGGATCTAAATCTTCGATAATAACTTGAGCCATATTATTACCCTTTCTTCACCTCAATTATCCATTGACAAAACAACTACAGCCACCCTACGCATGAGGATGGCTGGCGAAAAAAGATTAAAACGATATTGACATTCGGCAAGGTTTCTGATTTTTACCGATGGCGATCGCTTTGCATCCCCGCAGGGGAATCGCACCGGCAAAGCATGTTCAACAGTTCAGGCGGAATGTTCTGGTACTGTTCCAGCAGAAAGTCCATTAAAGCGAGATGGCGCAAATCTGTTGACTTGGGACGCCGATAGTTTCCACCTCGTTTAAACCACCGTCGGACGGTGGATGTGGAACGAGAGCAAATGAAGGCGATATCTTCGTGAGTCACCTGCCATTTCGCGTAAAACTGCTGCGGGGTCATTCCTAAAGAGCAGTACCCGTAGAGGTCAATTAGGGTTTGCTGTCGCGCGGTGAGAGGACGAGGAGTCATGCGGCTTCCTCCATCGGTTCCAGGTCGTCTTCCCAAGCGGTATCGGCGACTGTCCAAGCGTAACTGGGAGAGAGTGGATCGAGCCAGATCAGGTAGCACCAAGTCCAAGCGCAGCGGTGAGGTGCAAAGCTGTAGTATCTGCCGATTGCAATCCCCCAGTCTGTTTTATCCCCGTCAGGAATCCAGCGCAGTTTGTCACCGTACAGAAAGCGCGGGGTATTGACAAAAGGGAATGTTTCTGGTAAGGAAACCGATGGGGGACGGAAGGCTGGGTGAGCTAAGTTGGGGGAGATATCGGTGCTAGCGTGACGGATGGCGTTTAGGTAGCCCTGCGATGAGTTTACCATCAAGGTTAGCCGTTAAGTCTCGGATCAGCATGGCGGCTAAGCTTTCGAGTTCCGTTTGGGTTAGATTCATCCACGCTGCATCGAAGTCGGCGTTGGAGTAGGTTTGCAGTTGCGTGAGTAAATTGGCGATCGCAAAATCCTCTAAGGCTTGCTGATAGCCCTCTAGATAACTCGTCGGTCTATTTTTTGGCATGATTGAAGCATCTCCATGATTAATTGGAGCTAGAGCCGCGCGGATCGGGTTGGTAGCCAAGGACGCACGGCTCTTTTGTTTGAGCGATTGCATACATTATGTATACATAGGGTTATCTTAGCAGATTAAGTGTCAGGACAAGTCGTAAAATAAAAGAAGACTTGAAGCTATGCATAGATAAGGTCGAAGGGATGAGTAAGCGTGGACAGAAAAAGCAAAATCAAGCAGACAGGATGGCTTGGGGAGAAGTTAAGGAGCGATTCTCTATTATGTTGACGCCTACAGCAGCTCAAAAAATAGATGCTCGAGCAAAGGCTTTGCAGCTTTCCCGTTCTGAGTTTCTAGAGCAAGCAGCTAGAGGGATAGTATCAATGAGCGATCGCGATCTAACTAATGAGGACAGTTCTGAGTTGGGATAAAAGACTACAAGGTTTACAGAAGCAATGGCAGAAAGCCCTACCATAGGGGTGAGAATCCCCCCAGAATGGCTGGAGGAGATCAACGCACTGTGCAAACAGACTGGTAAAACTAAAACTCAGGTAATACTTGAGGCGTTAGCACAATATTTGGGTAAGAATACAGTAGTCGGAATCAATGCCGATATCGAGACAATCCGTAATGTGCTACGCCACCATGACCAGCGATTGGAGGCAATAGAAAAGAAATTGAATAGAGAAAGCGCTGAAGACTAAGTTGCGTTGCAGGGCGATCGCATTCAACAATTACAGCAACAGATTGAGGCGTGGGAAGGTTTACTTGAGAAGATAGGTGGGAACGAATGAAGGATGCCAGATGGTTACGGCTGATGAGCGTTTTTTTAATGCACTTCAAAGTGACTCTTTGGCAGCTCATTTGTGCTGGGTGGAAGATTTGCCATGAGAGGCAATGAGGGTAGGGAATCAGGGATGGGATGGAAAGCCGCCGTCACCCTGAAGGGTGCGGCTACACAAACGAAGTCCGCCTTCGCGGACTCAAAAATCAAGAGATTGTTAGCCTGGGTCGGCAGGCTTTGTTTGTGTAGGCGCGATTTTAATCGTCCGCTGCTGTGTTTGTATAGCCGCGATATTAATCCTCCGGCGCAAAATGTGTCTCCTCCTCTTACTCCCCCCTTATCAAGGGGGGCTGGGGGGGATCGGATGAGACTGACGCCTCACACACCAAAACCTGTAGGGTCACGGCAACCAATATATTTCGGGTAATCAAACAACATTAATCGTGCCGTGCCCCTACCGCCTGGAAAATCCCACCAAACCTTTGTATCATTTCCAGTAACCTTTAATTCCCGGATAGATATAGTACGGCTACGGCAAGCTCAATATTTCAGCTAATCTAACCATATTGCTCCTGCCGTACCTCTACTTGGCATCAGAATACAGACCTATTGACCCAAGTCGCATTCTACCCGCAGCCATGCCTAAAAACTCCGGCAAAACCCGCAAGCTTTCTCGCTTTTTTCTTTTCCCTTTTACCCTTTTCCTCACCCTCCTCCTCACCCTCTCTTGGGTGAATGCCAAAGAAGCACCCAAACCAAAGCCCCAACCTTGGCAGATAGATGGTATTTTGGCTGCCCTTGACGACGGCTATGACATAGTGAAGAGATATGCTTTCGAGCAATTACTTAAATACGAGTCGCAAGACTTGAAATCGGTGCTGAAGAAACCGGAGGATATTGCTCAGAAAGCTGCCGACTTCCTCAAAGATGAAAACGCGGACGTAAATGTTCGTCGCAGTGCGGCACAAGCATTGGGCAACCTGGGAGAGGCGGCTAAACCCTATGTTAAAGACATCCTCGACTTCCTCAAAGATGAAAACGCGGACGTAAATGTTCGTCGCAGTGCGGCACAAGCATTGGGCAACCTGGGAGAGGCGGCTAAACCCTATGTTAAAGACATCCTCGACTTCCTCAAAGAT
>NZ_JBHFNP010000053.1:0-2221 GCF_041929235.1 Microseira sp. BLCC-F43 | reverse complement strand
GTCGTTGGTTTTGGCTAATGCTCCCCATTTGGCATAACAATAATATGCTTCAAGCATGTAGCTTGCGGCGACTTTTTCTTTGCCCCAATCGAGATAGAATTTGGCGGCGAGTTCGTTAGCGAGGGCTTCGTCTTGGATGTATTCGTTTTCTTTGGCGAGGGAGATTGCAAGGTCGTAGTGTTCAATAGCTTGAGTTTTGTTGCCCAAAACTCGATGTTTTTCTGCCTCTACTAGCTGCCATTTGTGCAGAAAGTTCATTGGTGCATGATGCGCCCACATTTGCATCTTGACCTGATTGGCTGCAACCTGCTTCAAGTAGGCATTTTGCTCCTGCTGCTCTGTATGAGGATAGTCAGCTAGCAGAGCTAAAGAATAGTAAAATTTCTGTTCGGCAGTAACAAGCTGTCCAGTTGCAGTTTGTTGGTATTTTTCTGCTTCCTTAGCCTGGGCGATCGCCAACTCTGGTTGTTGAAATAGATACGATAGCAGGGATTTCACCACATAAACAGCAAACAGTGTTGTTCCATTCTGTTGTTCTACTAAAATGGGTAAAATTTCTGCCTCATTAAATGCCTGCCCGGTCAACTGTAACGGCTCTTCAGCAAGACCGAGTAAATTGTAGAGTGTTTGCCGCCATACTTGACCGTAAACTACGTGATACTTTATTTTTTCTTTGTGTATTAAATTAATATACTGTTGCAGCTTCTGTTCAACAAATTTTAAAATTTCACCCTGAAAAAACAAATGACTACAATGGTGAAGAATAGCATAACCAGAGAAGATTAACTCTCCGGTTTCAAGACCGCTGTAAAAAGCCTCCCTCAGCGGAGCGATCGTTTCTTTAACCTGTTCTTTCCAATGCCTGATAGAACTGTTAAATACAGCTAAAACAAGTGATTTAAATTCCCGGCAATTGAATTTTTCTACCAGCTTCACAGCTAATTGACCCAGTAGATAGCTAGCATCTATATCGCCACTTTCATATAGCATTAAACTATAAAAGCTATATAAATAAATTCCTTGAGGTGAATTTCCCGACTTGATACAGATATTAATTCCCGTGAAAACGGCTTGCTGATAAAGAGTGGGATTACTTATATAAGCGGCATTAGAAATCGTATTCAAGATTCGCAAAACAGCCATTTGATGTGGCTCTGTCATTTCTGGCAGGTAAATTAGTTCCTCAATCTTCAGTTCTTTGGGAGCTTCTTTCTCCAAACTGACTTCAAGCATATCCAGTACTTGTAATGCTGTATCAATTGCTTCTTGTAACTGAGTTTGGGCAATATAAGTCTGAATTTTTACCTCGTATACTCTGACTTGTTCCAGCAGTGTTTTAGTATGTTGCAGGGCAATTTCAGCCAGAACTTGAGATTGCTCAAAATTAGAGTTTAGATATTCTGCCTCTGCTGCTGCTAGATGAAAATTCAGCACCAGGTCATATTGGCGAGTCCAACTATCTGTGCCTAAAAGTTCTATCCCTACAATTAAGTATCTGACCGCAGCAGCATAAGCAGTAGAAGCCTTAGCTTTACTTGCGGCGACCAAATTCAACTGCGCCAATTCATCGCGTTCAGCTTGTGCAGTAATCAGTTCTATCCCAGCATTCAATTGGTTAACAATCTCAAAAATTTTCTCATCTCGCTCTGTAGCGGTTGTATTTTTGAGCAGGAGTTGTCCAATGTTCAAATGAGTTCGCTGTCTCTGAGGGACAGGAATCAATGAATAGGCAGCTTGTTGAACGCGATCGTGTAGAAACCGATACCCGACATTTTCGATATTGTCGGTATTGACATCTACTTCATCCAGGCTCAGATAAAATTTATACACTTCACTTTGTGGCAGAATTAATCCTTCCTGCAACGCTTTCCACAAAGCATCTGCCGCATCAGCTGGCGATCGCTCTGAAACGATCGCCAACGTCTCCAAATCAAAAGAGTTGCCGATACAAGCGGCAAGTTGCAAAATCTCTTGAGTCTGGGCAGGCAATTTCTGCAACTGATTCGCCATAAACTCCACCACATCGTCGGTGAGAGATAGCGCCTTCACTTGAGCTAAATCGCATTCCCAATAGCCAAAGTCGCGATTAAATGTAATATATTTATCTTCGTGTAATGCTTTGAGAAACTGGGTGATAAAAAAGGGATTGCCTTGGGTTTTGCGCTCGATTAATTCCGTTAGGGGACGCGAAAGCGCGCTCTCACACTTCAACGTCTCGGCA
>NZ_JBHFNP010000052.1:0-2538 GCF_041929235.1 Microseira sp. BLCC-F43 | reverse complement strand
GTCTACCATCTGATTTAAAAGCCTGAAGGATTTTGACCACTTACAATCTATTTAACGTCTACTTCACAATCAACAAGTAAATGAGTTTTTTAAGCAGGTTGACGGGCCCGAAAACATCGAAGATATTCGTAACATTCCTGGCCAAGCTGGTTTAAAAAAGGCTTGTTTGATTAAAGATAACGATACTGCGTCAACGATGGACATGCGCTTGCAGTTGTTTAATTTAATCAAAGGCGAGCGAAATTTGTTAATACCTAATTCCGAAAAAGTATCTTCCAGGCGAAGAAATAAGCCACAAATAACGCTTGATTTTTCTGAACAAGCTGAAGATGTTGAAGAGAATTATGAACAGGTAACAGGAGAAATAAGTTTTAGGATTATCAAAGCTGGCAATGACAATGATATTACTGAAAGTCAAGCCAGAACTTTTGGTCAAAAAATCAAATCAATTTTTGGGGTGAATGATGGATTAATTAGGCGCCAAGGAAAAGAGCTGCTGTCTTACTGTGATTGGAACCTAGGATATCAAGTGTAAATTTTTTCGAGAGAGGAAAGAGAAGTCAGAAGAATTGTAGAAAAAGTATTAGCAATTCAAGACCATATTCCTGATTGGGAAAACGCTAACTATATAACTAAAGAAGCGGCTAATAGCCGATATCCTACCGTACCGCCTACTAAAGCAATACTGGGAAAGTTAAAGCGGATGCCGAGAGAAAGACCGATGGCAGATGTCCGGTTTCGCTACGCGGCAATATGGGTGCGGGGTATGACCCAACCAACGATTCTTTACGAGTAGGGTGGTAACGAGGACACGCTTGTCTCATAGCCCAAATTTTGGCAAAACAGCGGGAAGTAATCTGGGTGAAATAGCAAAACCGAAGGATTTGTATGGGACGCCGAAAAACAGTAGGAGAGTTACAGGAAGAACTTGAGGAAGCAAGAAGAAGACAACAAGCGAGTGCCAACCGACGAGTTGAGCGTAACCGACCCGATCAATTGATCGCGCCGCAGACAACAGCTTATTATTGATTGATGCTTAGAAGAAGTGGAAATGATCGAGCCGTGTTTTTAGTTACCGTTGATGCTAATATAGTTGCTGCTCCTGGTGGCGCTCCTGGTGGCGGAGATAGTATTGTTACCTTAGCCCAAGCTGGGTTACTGAATGAGGTTCAACCCACAGACGGAGTTTTTGTCGGACCAATTAGGAAAAGCGGAACCAAACCAACTAAAATCTCTTGGTACTACGGCAACGCAACTGCGGTAACCGAATTTACTCCTTGGCAAACGCGCTGGATCAGATTTTACGATGAAAACATTGGAGGACAAAGCCACAGAAGCACCCCTTTCTCTAAGGCAACTGGGGATATTACATCGGAAAATCTTAGAACTGGGTTTATTGAGTTATTTGGTCCAACCGGAACTGTAAGACAACGAGCTTTAGGCGAAAGAGGTAAAGCAACGCTTACTTTTGAAAACGCTGCGATTCGAGTATGAAGACCCTTGACTTTTTGTCAATGCCAGTTCAAATCACTCGGTACCAGTGCCAGCAAGAATTTGAGTACGAAGTTGACTTGATGTTAATCAGACAAAAAGCTTTATCAGAACTAATTCAAGGTCAAATATCGCTATCAGAGTTTGAGGAAATTATTTCTGAGTGCGGTATTGACCCAATTGCAGCTGAAGAAAACTGGACAAGTGGGTTAAGTTTGTTCTAATGAGTTCTTTTCTCAACGACATAGACTTGTCAAATAGTGATTTGTGCGAGGTAGAATACTTTGAGATTGTTTTAGCAGACCTGCATCCAACTTACGGGCGACTAGCTATTGCTGATTTGGCAATTCCTATATTTCGCCGCCGTCGCATTATGGCGGCGCGATTTCACAATCCAGTAGCTAGACCTTGGTGGAAACTAGGGTGTTACTTAAAACAATCAATTCCCGCTCCGGTAACAATTGATTCTTCAGGGTCTATAGAAGTAACTAGGTGGCGAATACCGTTATATCAACGGACGACGAACAGAGAGCAGTTGATTTTTTTCCCTGATTCATCCCCTAGAGTATGGAGACTAACAGCTTCAATCCCACGCTGGCACCTTGAAGCGCATATTACTGTGTGGCGGTATATACGAGAGCTACCCCCCTCTTTCTGGCAAACAATCAATGTGGTTGAAAACAAGGTTGACCAAATACTAGAAAGGCTTTCAAATCGAAATACCTAGCAAGTTTGAAGCTATTATTAAAGAAATTTTGCATTGGCAGAGATTGAGCAAGCTTACGGAACAATTCCAGATGTCAAGCTTGTTACTAAAAAGAATTACAAAGATTTAGTGAAATTAGTTCAGGATAAAATTTACAACCAGCAACAAAAGTCCTAATGAACTTAACCACTAATAAACAGTATGTCCATTTCAAATGTCGGTCCTGGTTTTTCGGGAATTACTCGCCGCCTAGAAACTACTGCTAGCAACAGCATTACTGTGAATGTCACCGCGACTTCAACGCTTGAAAGTGCCGCTAACAGCGAGCGCCTGGTTCTTTA
>NZ_JBHFNP010000051.1:0-13782 GCF_041929235.1 Microseira sp. BLCC-F43 | reverse complement strand
GAATTATCCACTGACTCGCGGGCGCCGGATGTGAGTGAAAATGGCAGAACATCCACCATCTTTTGACTGGGAGCAAGCTAAGAACAAATGGAGAAGGCAGTAATCCTAGAGGAAGCTTTACCCTTGGCAATGCAACTAGAGCTGGTAGACAAAGTAAAAACGCGATCGCACCCAGTCAAACAGCGCGATCGCTCTTGCCAACAGACAGCCAGTGCCCAGCTTATGCTCTCAAACGGGCAGCCTGCGTTCCTGCGCTGTTGAGGCTCCTAGTAAAGGCTTCTATGACATCTTGACCGCCCAATTCCTGATTGGGCTGCATGAACAGCGCCGCAAAAGAGAGGCTCGTAACCCCTCCTGTGGTATTGTTCTGAATCTGGAAGTTGGCAAACCCGTCATTGTTATACTTCTGCAGTATCCTCTTTACTGACGATCGTACCTCGGCTTTCCTGAGAGCCAATAGAGACTATTGTGCCCTTGCCGTCTTTGCTTAGTTTCTTGCAGAATTCTTCGAGGAGTCCGCTGTTTAGAATTGCTTTTTTTTGACTCGCTGAAGGTGGACTGAGGCCGCTGACATTTTCTAGTTCGATCATGGTTTTATTAGTTAATAAACTGGATGAAAAACTGAGTCAATTTGTAGCATCCTTGTTGAAGATACCTAAAGCCCTTATTTACTGATCGCCCGATCTCCTCCCCTCTCCATGTATGGAGAGGAGTTGGGGGTGAGGTTGTTCACCTGCTGTCTTAACAAGAAGGATACAAACCAACATGATGTGAGGGGTTGAGTTCCCAGCTTCATTATCTACACTGCCTCTCTAGGGGAGGGGTAGTGTAGATATCGCATCCCCGATCCGTGTTTTGCATACAGGATCCTTACACCTTAAAGACGCTCTCAGAGGGCAATTTGTCTAATTTTTCGAGTTAGAGGCAATTTTTTCAAAATCGGGGTATAAGTCGAAAAAAGCCTCAAAAATAGGAACATTTGTGAACAAAAGTTTACAATTGTTTCAAAGCCTGGTTCACCTCTCCTCGTGCTGGGTAGAGCAAATGCCCAGACAAGGCACGGCGGTAAGCCGAACTTGCGCCCGTCACATCACCCAATGCCGACAATGCCCTCCCTTGCCAGTAATAAGCGGTAGTGGGGTTAAACTTCATTAGTGCATAGGCGTAGTAGTAAGCTTCTTGCCACCATTTCCGACTGCAAGGTTCATCCGCAAGCGCCTGATAACTCTCCCCCAACCACACAACTCTTGTGTGCTATCCGTTGGAAAATTGAGGAGTAACACCCTTGAAATTAAGCAACTAACTGGGATTGAATCTTGTCAATGTCGTCAGGGAAGAATTCAAAGAAATCATGAAAGCCTCGTGCTATGCAAGTTTTGGCTTAGGTTTAAAGACTTAGCTGACAAAACTGGGCAGACTATCTATCAACTGAAGCACCGATTACTCTCCAATTATCTAATTCAAGAGCTTAAAAGTCCCACAATTTCCATCACCTATGGTCGCGCCTTGACAGTTGCGTAAGCTTGTACCTGTTGCGTAAGTCCTGAATTTATCGGTTGGGGGGCGACGAGTCGGGGTCAAGTTGCAAAAATTCTCTGACTATTGACGAGAAAACCAATATTAGACAAAGGTTGTCCGGTTTTGTCGAGATTTAATCAAGCCCCGTCAGCCATCAGAGTTTTGAGCTGCTTGTCACCCCTTCCAGTCACAATGTTCGGCAAACTTATGCTTTAAAAACGGCAAACTTATCCTTTAAGTTACACAAAGAGGTTTTGGACAGTAGTTCCAATATTGTGCAGGCATCCACAGTCCCTGTAGTTTCAAATTTTGCAGTCGATATAAAAATGCGGATCCAGTCATAATGTGGTGGGCAAGGTCAACTACACGACGGTTATTTGGCTCAGCCAGGTAAGAACCCTTCACCCAGTCGTTGAAGGAACCCATCACCGGTCCACACCAAATTTGATAATCCATTTCGCGGTCTTTTTCCCCAGTGTTAGACCAGCGGGAAGACAGCCCCAGATACCAGCGAAAAATCAGAGCCATTTTGCGCTTTGGATTGTTAGCTGCCCTGGTTATTTGAGCAGGATCTCGTTGGGAAAAGTAAGCTACGGTATCCTGCCAAACTGACTCTATACTCTTTCTGAATATTTGGCTTTCTAATTTCTCTCTTTCCTGGGGCGGAATTTCTTCAATTGAGTTATAGCTCTCGTAGAGATCAAAGAGTTTCTGCGCTTGTATTGGAAAGAAAGTGCCGCGTTTAAGGACTTGTAATTTCACCCCCAGTTCAAACATATTAGCTGATGGTGCCATGATCACATCAGCCATACCCGCTTGAGCTAGCAAGTTTTTAGTATGGACAGAAGCCCCAGCTTCCACACAGGATTGGTTAATCGAGCCAGTCACCACATAGGCTGCTCCCATCATAAATGCTGCTAATGCTGACTGCGGCGTACCAATTCCTCCTGCTGATCCGACTCTCACGGGTCTTTCATAACCGTATTTTTGGTGAATTTCATCCCTGAGAGCAAGAATGGAAGGCAGGAGACAAACGAGTGGGCGATTATCCGTATGACCGCCAGAATCAGCTTCTACAGTTATATCGTCAGCCATAGGAATTTTTTCTGCTAGGGTGGCCTGCAATTCAGTAATTAGACCCTGAGTAACCAGTTGCTTGAGAATTTTGGCTGGTGCCGGTTGCAGAAATTTAGTCGCAACTTCTGTTCTAGAAATTTTGGCAATTATTTTATTTTTGATTTCGATTTGATTCCCCGAATTGAGACTGAGGCCAGCTGCCCGATAATAGACAATGTTGGCCGTCAAATTCAGAAATGCTGAAGCCTCTACGGTCGTCACGCCGTATTTAAGATATAAATCGACGGCACCCCGCTCGATTGCAGCTTCACTGGGACTGTGGATCAAATTAAATGCGTAAGGTTCCTGGGGAAGCGCTTGCTGAATGCGGTGAATAGCAGTTTCAATCCGGGAAGGAACTAGGCCAGCGGCACCAAAGGAACTGAGAATTTTCTCTTTGCCCAGGGCAATAACCAGTTCTTCTGAGGCAATGCCATTTGCCATTGAGCCAGTGGCATAGGCATATTTTACGCCGTGAAAAGTCAGGAAACTTGGGTCTCCCAACTGTTGAGGAAGCAGCGGTGGCACAGCCGTCAGGGTTTCTACTGGGCTAGTTTTGCCATTACTATTATTATTAGCATCACCCAGATAACCTTCGTTGGTAATGCCAATCTGACCTTGCTTTCTAACGATGTAACAGGGTTTGACTAAATTCAGCAGTTTACCCTTGATACCCTCTTGATCAAAAGCCACAGAATTTAAAGCTCCCTGCCAGACTGGATTTTGACTGTTGGGATGTCCAGAGAAACAAAGACCATTTTCTTTTTGTGTCAGAGGTATTGCCAACATAGTTTATTTCTCTAGTTCAAGTCTACAATGGATTTTACTAATTTTATGCCAATATTTGGTAGAATTGGGTTTGCCATGCCTGTGTTTCTTCTTCCGCGTAAAATTCTGCCCTCATGAGATCGCAATAAGGCTGAAGATTGCCAAGCTCAAGCGCGTGTTTTTTCAGAGGTGATGCCAAAGGTACATCAAGGACTCAGAGACGGCAATCCCCAAGAGAGAGAAGCTTGTTCGAGTTCAATCATAGATTTTTTTTCCATTATACTAAACAAACAGCGACATTTTTTACTTGATAAATTCTCATGTTTGGTTTCCACAAACTGGCATCACCTATTAGGGTGACTTGATCTGGTGTGACATCAATCTTGGAAATATGAACCTCTAAATACATCTCAGTTTGACCATGAGGAATCTGCCCGCGATATTTCCAAACGATTTGATGGTCTGTGAGTTGAACAAAACGGGGAGATTTAAATTGTTTTCCTAAATCAAGATGCAAGGCATAGACTTGCATAGCTTGCAAAATTGCCTCGACCCCTAATGAACCAGGCATGACAGGGTCTAGGTAAAAATGGCACTTGAAATACCAGTCGGTTGGCTTGACCTCTTTTCTGGCATAGATATAGCCTTGTTGATAGCGCCCACCGCCTTCAACAAGTCGCACTTCATTGAGCAGATCTAATTGATACTGCGCTAGACGATAATAAGGTTGATCCTGATTGCGGTGATAAAACTTGGCTCGACTATCTTGACTCCTTAAATCAACTTTTATTTCAGGTAGTCCAGTAATATTTTCTGTTGCGTACCAGGGTCGAACATTCTTGCCACCATCCAGTCCTACCTGATTCTCCAAAGCTTTGGGATTGAAATGACCAAATGCTGCATTTCCTTCATAGAAGGGTTCGCCATCGCAAGACAATTGAAAATCAAAACTTTGAATAATCACGCCCTGGATTTTCGATGAGGAGAGCAATCTTGCGGTGTTAGTGACAGTCTTTCCTCGAATGTCCACATCTTTGAGAAGGCGACCCTGTCCATCAAGATTGCGAAAGTACAAGTCCCGATCTGGATACAGCAAAGTTGTTCCTAAATAAGCAGAAAGAAAACCACAAGGTTGCAGAGCCATCTCCATTAAAATCGAGTACGGTAGGGTTGGAGATGAGTTTTGGCGATAATACCACGGGTCTGCGGGAGCGTCATATTCAGTAACGATACTTGAATTTTTTGTGAGTTGATGGCGTTTGCCGTTGACTTCCAATACACGATGCACCAAATTGAGATGAGTATTGGGCATCCGTGAAGCTTTTATACCGCCGTTATCATAAATCTCGTATTCTGGACCAAAACACTTGGAAACCAAACCCGTGCAAAATTCTGCGATTTGTTCTTTATTCAATAAGGCTGGCTTCCGGGGTAATTCTGCCTTCTTTTGAGAATTTTTTATAGCTTGTTCAACAGGGATTGAACGACTGGGATTCTTTTCGGATAACTGCAAACCTAGGTCTTTGAAGTGAACAACAATTTTGTCCTTTAGGATTATTTCAACGTTACATTTTGCATAAGGTTTCGGTGTTATACCAATTTCAGTGATTTCCATCCGATAGATTAATTTTGCAGAAATGGGAGTGACCTGTCCCCGGCAACGTACCACCTGTGGCAGACCTGGAATTGGTTGAAATCGAGCGTCGGTAGTACAAGTCTGCAATCCTAAATACAGGAGATAGAATTGCAAGAGTTGACCGCAGCCTTCTGCCATCAGGGAACCAGCTAGTACCCGATCGTCTTTGAAGTGGCAGGGGAAATACCAATGCTCCGGGTCGAGAATTTTTTCGGCGATAATTAGACCATTACCCCAAGCTCCCCCTGTGGGTTCTACTGACGTGACTCGATCAATCATTAGGATTGCCTTTGGAGGCAAGCGCAGGGAGGGATTTAAGCCGTCTTGCCAATAATGGTCTCCGAAGCAGGCAGCAATGTCACCCTTGGTGAGGTGTAACATATCTGACTCATCAAAAGTTGATTTTTGGCAGACCAGTAAGGGGTCAAAGGATTGCTTTTGAATCTTGCTTCGCTCCTCAAGTTCCTTATCGGAGAAAATAATTCCCTTTCCTTGTTCCAGTTGTTCGTCGGAAAAGAATCCAGCACAGCCTCCGTCCATTTTGAGAATCATTTTATCCCCGACAAAGCACTCGTAGTTGAAGAAAAATAGGAAATTATATTTGCTTCGCACAAAGGAATTTATTTTGATGTCGTAACGCAGGGTTTCTCCCTCTTTTGGTAAATCGTCTAGGAACGTTAGGGTACAATCTAGTAGGCGATAAACCAGGTCACCTTTATTTTGAAAATCGATTCCCAGGTAGCTGATTAATAATAAATCGCACTGGCCTGACTCTACGGTTATTGCCCAAGGAACTTGACCATCAACAGAGTACCAAGCATTGTGAGGAATATCGTATTCTGTTGTGATTGAAGATGGTTTGTAGCTACCTCTTTCACCCTCTATTTTGGTCACCCTGCTCACCAATAGATAAGGAGGCATCGGTAGTCTTACTCGCCGGGAATAGGAATCGATTATTTCATAGTTTTCACCGAAGATACGGGAAATCTTACCTTCGGCGAATTCCAGCAAATCTGCTTCATCCCAAACAATATTATCAGGCTTTGTGTAAGTCTTGGACAGATAATTATAAGTTCCAGTGGCTAGCTGAACATTATCTTGAACGGGCAGATTAGGATTCTGCAACTGCTGGGATACAGCTATTTGTAGCTGCACTATCTTCATCATTTGCTCTTGGGAATGGTCAATGGGGTATTGAGAATTGGGCATGACTTGATTTGCGAAATTTTTCCGATTTTTTCCAGTCAAGATTGTGGAATGAATCTTGCAACCACCTAAGGTAACTTTTTTAATAACTGATTGAACTTTAGCGGAACTTTCAGGTTTTGAACAATAGATGGGAGATAAGTCCAGAGAAACACCATGACTCACGAGTTTTGCTAAAACTCTGACAATCCCAGTATGGTCATCAACTCCTTTGGTATTGATGGACATGGCAATATGCTCTTTTTGCTTGAGTGTTTCACCAATCCATCGGGAACAGTTGTTTCCAGCCCCTAGCTCGATAAATATTCTGGCACCATCTTTATAGACACGGTTAATGAGTGTGGGGAAATCGACAGTTTGACAGCAAAGTTTGGCGGCGTTATGGGCAAGATTATTGCTATTAATGGTAATTAAAGCGCAATCGATTCCCGAATAAAACTGAATATCGGGTATTTCATGGATAGGAATTGTATGCAATTTTACAATTTCCTCGGATTCAGAATTCGCCACATCGCAGTGCAACACGCTGTCGAAGTTGATAGAAAAAGATTGACAATTGAGAATTTTAATAACTCTCAAACAGCCTTTCAAGTCGCCAGCGATGACCACTTCTTCTGGAGTGTTGATAAACGTAATATAGACAAGTTTTTCATGCTTCAGCACTTCCCTTACTTCCGATACTGGTGCCTTGAGGATATAGGAAATCCAAAATTTTTGAGGATTCTCTACAGTTTGGGGCAATCCCCAGAATTTACGAACTGCTAAGCACGGGCCACATAACTGTGTTTTAAACAGAGGAAAAGACTTGAACGACTCGGCAACAGACCTTAATATTTGCTGTGCAGCCTGAGAATGCAATACCTGATAGTGCTTATTGGTTTTGTATTCCTTTTCTAAATCGTACTTACCGATTAATCTGCCAGTCTTAAAAAACAGTTTACGAGCATAGTAAATGCCGCAATTAGTTAGTTTGTGAGACTCTGAGCAGTACTGCTTTTAAGTCTTCATTTGGGTTGATTAGATTTTGCTGACAGCCGTACCACTTGCAATCACCTCCTTAATGTATTACTACGTAATATAGGCGTATATCAGCAAGCAAGTCAACATGAGAGATACAAGTTATGGGGAGAAAAAAGAGAAACTAAATTTAACTGTTACACCTACAGTTAAAAAATGGCTTAGGAAACAGCAAAAACTACTAGGATCTACAAGTTTGTCAGATACCTTAGAGAAATTGTCAACAGTAAAAAACGATTGAAGGGTGTCTCGTTTTTGTCTTGAAATTCATCTCAACACCATACCCGTAAGGGTATGGTGTGAGGCTTCTTTCTGTTTTAGCTAAAGCACATGTACATGAAGATTGAATTGTCGGTATCCACACCGCCCGCAATCATCATGTCGCTACGGTACTCGGTCAACTCACTGAGTGCTAAGCGTCTTGGCGACTACTACATGTGAGATTAACTCCCCTTAACCCTTAGAGAATAAATAACTCTCTCAAAATTTTATTGTGTTAGACAAACCAGCCAGGACTGGTATTTGGTTGTTTATTTGCGGCCGCTGTTAAGTTTTCCCATTCATCAAGAGTCATCTTTCCAAATTTAATTATAGCCTCGGCATTCCTATTGCAAAAATCGGTATTCAATAGACCGTGTGCTGCAACTACGCGGAGTTCCTGTGGAAGAACGTTGTGTTTTCCTGGTTGTACTTGTATCATTGTTACAAATGAGTACATAATGAAGACATACAAACCATTCTGGTTTCCACTGATAACCCCGTTCTTAAACAAAACATTCTTATTTTCTGGTCCTCCACTTTTCGCAGCTAATTCAGCGGCTTTTTTGATGCTCTCAATGACTCGTTTTCGTGCTGTCTCTCCCATAAAATCGCCCAACATATCCGAAACTGCATTAACAGCCTCAGTATAGTTTTGACAGTAGATGTTTACATCCCTGTGCTGAATGCCGAAGTCAAGACCATTCCAATGTGGGGCAGTAGCAAACATGTTTAGAAAATCTCGGAATTCATTGGTTTGTGCATCCACACTACTTGGATCAAAACCTGTAGTTCTTAGGATAAAGTTGTAAATCGTACTTGCTACGTCTCCCCAATTACAGAACTCGGCTTCAAGAAGCCGAGAACCTACAGGAGGTACTACGACCTCAGACAAATCTCCAACATGAGCTACTGATTGTTGGTCGCCATGGCTAGCGATCTTTTGTTGATAGTACGCCAGTTCTTTTTCATATGATGACAGTTTGGGTGGAAATAATGGATAATCATTACTCTCCCATAATTCCAGTTGTTTTTTCTCCAGTATCAATTCCAGATCATCACTCATAGTATTAGCTTCCTATTGTTTCCAAAAACAGAGTTGAAGTACACACCTGCACTATTTTTTAGAGGCTACCACCCTACCTAAAAATTAAAGCGATCGCCCTCTTGTCTATAAATCAAACAAAGAGCGATCGCCCTTCTCCACACACAGTTTTATACCTTCAGGAATTCAGGCTTGGGTGGTGATGTAGGGTGCTTTGTGACCGCGCCCACCCTTAACCATTGTGTCCATAAAGCAGTACTGTATCAGGCAGGCCAGCCAGGACTATTATTTGGTGGGAAATTGTTGGCACCTCCCCCCCTTTCCCATTCATCAATATTGCTCCTATCATATCGAATTATGTTCGCCGCATTCCTGTTGCAAAAATCGGTATTCAATAGACCGTGTGCTGCAACTACGCGTAGTTCCTGTTGAAGAACGTTGTGTTTTCCTTGTTGTACTTGCACCATTCTTACAAATGAGTAAATAACGAAGACATACAAACCTTTATTGTTTCCACTGATAACTCCGTTGTTAAACAAACTATTCTTCTGCTCCCTTCCTCCACTTCTCGCAGCATTTTCAGATACTTGTCTGATGCTATTAATGAGTTGATCTCTCGCTGTTTGGGTCATAAAACCACCCAACATATCCTGAACTGCATTAACAGCATCTCTATAGTCTTGAGCGTAGATGTTGACATCCCTATACTGAATGCCGAAGTCAAGACCATTCCAATATGGGCAACTAGCAAACATGTTTAGAAAATCTCGGAATTCATTGGTTTGTGCATCTACATTAGCTGGATTAAAGCCTGTAGTTCTTAGGATAAAGTTGTAAATCGTACTTGCTACATCTCCCCAATTGAAGAACCCGGCTCGTTGAAGCTCAGAACCTACAGGAGGTACTACGACCCCAGACAGCTCTCCCACATGACCTACTGCTTTGTCGTCATTGACATTGTTCCTTTGTTGATAAAACAGCAGTTCTTCGTAGTACTTTAAAAATTTGGGTGGAATTAATCGAAGCTCATTACTCTCCCATAATTCCAGTTGTTTTTTCTCTACTAACAATTCCACTTCAGAACTCATAGCATTACCTTCCCTTCAGAGATTTTTTTGCTAAACCTGGGGTATTAGTAAATGATTCTCATACCCCTATTTATAGATGGACTAGCTTTTTGTCCTTCCTCTTTTAAGACGTTTCCCAACCCCAATTTGGGAATTTTTCGAGTTACAGGCAAATTTTCTCCCCCAAAATCCACCCTCAATCCCCCAAACCCTTTCTCCCCTTACCTTTGAGCCGCCGCAAAACCTTCTCAACTTCCCCACGAGTCGGATGCAACAACTGCTGACTCAAAGCACTTTCATCAGCCTGTATCGCCCCCAACCTATCCCCCAATCCCAGCAAAGCTCTCCCTAACCAGTAATCAGCCATCGCCGGATTCAACTCTCTCAATTCCCGACATCCCTCACAAGCTGCTTCCCACCATCGCTTACTAGCCCCAACATCCCCCAGCACTCCATAACTCTCCCCCAACCACACCGCCGCCGGTACGGATTGCAGATAACCCCCGACTGGTAAAAACTCCCATCCTTTCTCCCACGCCTCGACTGCTTCCCGATGTTTTCCAGCCAAAGCCAACACCCGCCCATGACAAAACCAAGCATCAGCTAACTGAGGCTGTAGTTTTGTTCCTTCTTGAGAAACCTGACACCCCCTTTCAATCTCTTTCAAGCATTCCACCAACACCCGCCCCGCAGTCGCCCAAACACTCCAGCGTTGAGGAAACCGCTTCAGCATCTCCTCCACTACATTGCCCATTCCCCATTTCCCATCCCTCTCTCTTCCCAGGAGAGGGGCCAGGGGAGAGGTCGCAAAATTCCCCTCTCTTCCCAGGAGAGGGGCCAGGGGAGAGGTGGCAACGGGTAAAATTTCACACAACCCCCGATAAATTTCACAATCATGAGGATACAGATGATAAGCTTTCCCCATCATCTGTGCTGCCCTCTGATATTCCCCCGTCTCAAACAAGCACCGCCCATAGTAATAGCAACCATAGGGATGATGGGGATGTTCTGCGGTAAACTTGGCTAACACTTCTACACCTTGCGCCCAATCTCCCCGCAGAATGTAATAATATGCCAGCAACTTGTGAGCCTCAGCCCCATGGGGAGTCTGTTGCAGTAAAGAGGTAATCATTTTTTTAGTCAGTTTCCCCTCCTTACCAGAAACCAATCTCATCTGACAGCGTCGCTCGATTTGTCGTTGCAGTACCCGAAAATCATCTCCAGCTAGGGTTATTAGCCTGCTCAATTGCCCTCTAGCTGCTGGAATATCCCCCACCGCCATCAGCGTGTCATGGCTGTAAATCAATGCCACAACATCATCTGGGTTAATTGACAAAACATGCTCCAAAGCACTTAGTACACCAAGAGGATTTTCTATCTCCTGATGCACCTGTGCCAAAGCCAACCAGTGAACTACTTTGTCAGGTTCTAAATTTGCTGCTAATTTAAAGGCGACGATCGCCTTCTGACTCTCACCCCGACAAACTGCGATCAAGCCATTTATATGATGCTGAGTAGCTTCGTTTTCCGATAACGATTTGGCTTTTTCATATACTTCTATAGCCTCTTTTTCTCGTCTCATCAACTGCAAGATTTTCCCCAATTGCAGCCGCACATCAAGTAATTGAGGTTGCCGCTCGATCGCTTGATGATATTCGGAAACGGCTTGTTGCCAATTTCCCATTTCGTAAAGCAAATCAGCCAATTCTAATCTTTTTTTCCATCCCTGGGGATATTTCTGGACATACTTACTTAAGGTGATGAATTTCTGCTCCTGTCTAGTTGGCTTTTCCTCTAAAACCAAGTGAGCATTCATCTCCAGCCCAGAAGATTGGCAGAGCTGCACCAATGAGTTGACGATGTTTCCAGACATATTACGGTGAATTTATAGTTAATTTCTTCCTGCTTGCTTTTTGTTGCGATCGGTAATGACCAATTACATTCAGGTTCGGACTTTTCTGCCAAAAAAGTTACCAAATTTAAGGATGGCGACAGGGAATCTAGAGAAGTAGCATCTTCCCCGGCGAGATATTTGTTTAAATCCCTTTGCAGAATTATCCGTGCCTTTCTAATGCATTTGCGAACATTCTCTTCAGAGAAGGCGAGTTGCTTGGCAATATCTTTGTAGGACTTCTCTTGGCAGTAGTATAAGACAAAAGGCTCGCGGAGTCTGGTAGGCAAGGATTTAATTTTATCTTGAAGATATGCCTTCATCTCTAGATCTAGAAGATTAGATTCAGGAAATTTTGCCCTAGAAGCGAATGCTGGGTAATCTTCAAATTGAATATCGTCGATGTTTTCAATTACTGGTGCTTCTCGTTGCCGTTTTCGATGAATATCCATACATAAGTTATAGCTAATTCTAGCTAACCAAGCTTTAGGATATTTAATTTTAATGCCAGAGTTTTGCCATTCATTCCAGGCTTTAAGCATTCCCTGACTCAGTAAATCTTCGGCATCGATTGGGTTCGAGTTCATCCACTTGAGACAGCAACGGTAAAGATGATCTCGATACGCCTGCCATTCCTGCCAAAAAGCTGACTGTATATCTTCAGGCTGATCCCACAGTTTTGAGCTAGCAACTGATTGAGAATATGACCTGATTTTCTGAATTCTCTTGATAGTACTTTCCATATCCGGTAGCCAAAGAAGCTACTATGAGTTATTTAACCGCTTCCCCATCGCTTCTGACTTCCGCGTTGCACTCGCTCGCTCGCCATTAGCTCCGGTTGCACTTGGTGTGGACTCCCTGGTGGAGTACTTTTTTCCGCTTACACTTTAAAGACGTATTCACTTGGCAATTCCGGTCAATTTTTCGAGTTAGAGGCAATTTTTCCCAAATTGGGGCATAACTCAAAAAAAAGCCGCAAAAACGGCTCGTAATTGCAACAAAAGTTTACAAGGTTGGCAAAGCCTCCTTCACCTCGCCTCATGCCCGGTAGAGCAAGTGCAAAAGACAGGGCACTGCAATCGGCCTGCGAGAGCCACCGTCATATTTCCCAATGCTTCCAGCACTCTGCCAGTCCAGTAAGTAGATGAGTATAAATAAACTGAACACAGGGCAGGCACCGACGCCCACCCCACAAGAGATCTGAAATTCTTGTGGGGTGGGCATTGGAGCGGGCCCTATGCTTAGATAACGATTTTCACTTTATTTACCTGCACCTACTTAATTCAGCAGTAGCTTCAGGGGGGGACAAGCGCCCCCAAACCCTTATACCCAAAGGGCTTGCGCCCTTGCGCCCCTCTTTGAAATACTGAACTTATTGACAATAAGATGAAAAAGCTAAAAACAGGCGTAGCAGTTTTTGCCTTTATATGATAAAAAAGAACGGTTTTATTACTAACACAAGTTGCTAGTTACTTGCATTGTGGGTACGTTGTTGCGCTAGAGCGCTCTTATCCAAGTTGCCCCTTATATTTGTCGCCCAAAAGAAACAAGAAGAATAAGAATAAGACATAGCAATTTTTGGATAGGTTTATATGGTCACAATTGGATAGTTGCCTTCCATGCGTGTCAGCAATGGGTACAAGAATTAATCAGCAAGGTTGGCAATTTCAGGGCATTTTATCAACGGGGGGTGAGAGCCGTAACGCTTATACAGCAAGCTTTATAGGGCGCTTGTCGCCCCCTGAAGTCGGGTTTTATGAGTCAAAGTTGCGGTTTTTCAGTTCACAGAGGCAATCGATCCCAACACCACAAGAGAGAGCTGAACAAGAAAAACAAGAAAAAGAACTGGCACAGCACCAAGCGGAACTGGCACGGCAACAGGCTCAACTAGCACAGCAACAGGCTCAAGAAGAATGACAATAAAGAGAACTGGCGCAACAACGGGTGGAGGAACTGCTGGTTAGGCTCAAGCAGCTGGGCGTTGAGCCAGATAGGCAATAGCGGTAGTACCGGGTGTATCCCATTTTGGCAAATATATCCCGCACCCTGAAGAGAGAAGATACAGCTTTGCTCATGTAGCCGCGACTTTAGTTGTTATAGCTCCCCTAATTTGCAGACAGAATTATCCACTGACTCGCGGGCGCCGGATGTGAGTGAAAATGGCAGAACATCCACCATCTTTTGACTGGGAGCAAGCTAAGAACAAATGGAGAAGGCAGTAATCCTAGAGGAAGCTTTACCCTTGGCAATGCAACTAGAG
>NZ_JBHFNP010000050.1:0-2418 GCF_041929235.1 Microseira sp. BLCC-F43 | reverse complement strand
ATCTACCGATTCATCGACTCCGAAGTCGGGACGATAAAATCGGGACGGGCGTAAATCACCTTTGTTTCTATCAAACACGCCCGGAAATAATTTTCCGGATTATTGTAGAGACGTTACATGTAACGTCTCTACAAGTCGGTTCAAACCGACTAAATGCGCTCAAACCAGTTTGTTTTAACGGACTTTCGCTAAAAGCCCTGGGAATTTATTCCCTGGCGGGTTGGATACTTGGCGCAAAGAAACCGGGTTTCTATCACAGAAATCTACGCAGAAACCCGGTTTCTTTATAGAAACCGGGTTTCTATCACAGAGTTTCTATTTTTAGCTGCTGTTTATTATATCTCTGCAATAACTCTTGTGGGGTGGGCATTGGAGCCCGCCTTTGAGAGTAGTTTCTAAAGAAGTCTATTGGTTACCAATCAACCCTTCAGTTTCAGTAGTTACTGGGGCAATGACTTGCTTGAGAGAAATATTTATGCTGCGGGCTGGTTGCTGTTGTAATGGCTGCTTTGCCTCGCCCTAGCAGGCATTGTCAAGCTGCCAAAGATCCTCAAATTTAGACAATAAATAATTTTAATATGTAGCCTATAATACTAATATTTGTTAGGATAAAAATGGAAGGGTTTTTGTTTTACTTGAAGCTATTTTGGCTGCCATACCAATTGTCGATTTTGTAATATCATCAGATCCAGTGTTGACGGCGATTAAAATCGCTGTAGCACATCCTCCCCATATCTATAGCCAGGGGCATTCATGCGCGTTTTCTGTGAGGGAGTACTCGTATGATTAGTATGATGAGGCAGTTCTCGTATGATCGATCGCAGCGCATTGTTGAGCTTGCTGGTTTGTCCGGCGTGCAGAGCTCCTCTGGAGTCATTTACCCACTGTAGCCATTGCAAAGCTGATTACTCCGAATCCGATGGCACCCCAGTCCTGATTCCGACGACCGCTTCCCGGAAGCTGTCGTTCGATTTCCCCCAAAGTCGTTCGACTAACGGAGAGCAATTCACTGACTGCTTCTCATATCCACCTCGTTGTGGTGCAGCAGGTTCAGATAAACCGTATCACCTTGACTTGGCCCATCTCGACATTTTTGATCGACTACCCTCAGGAGCGTCGATTCTAGAAATCGGTTGTGGCGGAGGTCAGATGAGGTCATTCCTCGAATCTAAACAGTTTCGATACTTAGGGATCGACATTTCCAAGACTCGGGTCGATCAGCGCCTCCAACTCCATGGCGGCCCAGATCTGCTTTGCGACTGTCATTTCCTCCCTTTTAATCAGCACACCTTCGATATAGTGTATTCGGCTGGCGTAACGGAACATTTGGCATGTCCTTATCTCGTTGTCCAAGAGGTAGCAAGGGTTCTGAAACCCGGAGGCTACTACTTAGGCAACGTGTCTTTTCTTGAACCATGGCACGACGACAGTTTCTTCCACATGTCCCCATTGGGGGTCTTCGAGCTACTGACCCAGGCCGATTTTGAGATTATCCATATCTGGCCGGGTAAAGGATACAGCGGTTTTCGGGCAATTCTTAATATGGGCAACAAAGCGACTCGACCACTTACCTTTCTGGGAGACTTGATGTACTTCATTTACAACTCCGGCAACCGCCTCCGGAATCTGGTGAAACGACGAATTCATCACAACTCTCAGCGCGGCATCCTGGACGCGGCGCGGGTCGCAGGTGCCACTGACTGGATCGCCAGGCGACGATTAGACGGATCTTGTTTTGCGCCATCCACTGAATCCATTCCAGGTCATGCCTAAATCCATTTGGCGCGGCGAATTTAACGACGGCGACACTATCTTTGTCGATCTAGAAAACTAACGCCTGTCCTTCAAGCGCTTAATCTCTGATATCAAGTAGGCCAGCATCGGGCTTGTATAGTCAGCCCCTCGCCCTCGATCGTAGAGGAGGTTGGGGGTAAAGGTGCAAGTCCGATGTCACCGTACTTGATATGAGTTGTTCACCACTCCCAGGAGGTTTATTTATTGTTGGCGCTGCTAGCAACGATCTCTCGTAAAACCCTCTCCCACAATCAACTTAATCTGGAGTCTGCGATCTGCAATCAATAAAGTTTGGTAACGCAAGGCCACGGGTGTCTTGACAGTTGTCCCCAATGGCGCTATTGTCTCTGTTTAAGGTTGCTCTAGTTCAACGACAGCAACCCTTGTCCACCCAAAAATCTAGTATCGCTGCCCAATGCCGCAGGAACGGCAATGGACAGCTTGACCCCCAAACTGTCGTGTCAGCTTGGAGGCTAATTGAGAATTTTAACATTTCTCTGTAGCCACCCTGCTTTGCGCTGCCTGCGGGGTGGCTAGATTTTTTGGTTTTCCATCCAAAAAAAGGAGAATATCTCATGGCAGAAGAGTTTTTGTCCGACTCTACCGGATCTGTGCGTCCAAATT
>NZ_JBHFNP010000005.1:0-53321 GCF_041929235.1 Microseira sp. BLCC-F43 | reverse complement strand
CTAGAGTGTTCGACAGCAAAAGCTCTGACGGCACACTGAGGACGCCAGTAACTCTGGGAACGCTAACTAGACTCAAGGGAGTTCTATCTTAGCGCAAGAATCCCCATCCATAATCTTTGATTTGGATGGGGTGCGTTCAATCGCTGGCTATTTTCCAGTTGACTTCTACAGGTTCGGGTGTGGGTGTGGTGACTCGCGTCCAAATCACCACCCGATCTTCGAGTGGATCTCCACTAGCTACGCCATGCACAAAAACGTTATCTGTCATCTTTTCCTCTGACAAAGGGCGATCGTATTTTACCGACAAACAGTTTGCCATCGATGCCCCTGTTCGAGTTAGTGGGACTTTGCCCCCAAGGCATAGGGGGTTGGGGGGGATACATGGGTCACTCCTACCCTCTCAAGCCCCCCTTGCCAACGGGGGTTGGGAGGATCCCCCCGTAGCCCCCCTTTGGCAAGGGGGGTTGGGAGGATCCCCCCGTAGCCCCCCTTTGGCAAGGGGGGTTGGGGGGATCGATGCGTATCGCTCCTCCCCAAGATACACCCCCCTTCTCTCCTATTAGCTAGAGGCAAACATTAGCCCCTCGTGACACAGTTGGGGATCGAAGAGTGAAATCAAACCATTATGGGACTTTTAGATCAACTTTTAAGTGCGGTAGATAACCCCAACCAACAAGCGAGTTCGGGTCAACTTGCCACCATTCTCAACACCGTGCAGCAGTTGAGCAATAGCTATCATACAAATCCCTCAACAATGCAATCCGCTTTGTCGATTGTCGGCAATTACGTGCGCTCTGCTTTACAACAAAAGCGAGCTGAAGCAGGCTATCAAGGGGCGCAATCGATTGTCAATCAATATAGCGGCACTTATCCCAACCCTCAAGCCGTCGATGCGCTTTTCGGTTCTTATCAAATCCAGCAAATTGTCCAAGCAGTCGCACAAAGGACGGGGTTGGATGCCAATATGATTTTACAGATGCTGCCGATATTAGTTCCTGTAGTGTTAAATTTGCTATACACTGGCAGCAATACTCAACATCCTCAGCAAGGGTCGAATCCAGTGTTGAATAGCTTTTTGGATGCGGATAGAGATGGAGATGTAGATATTGCTGATGCAATGATAATGGCAGGTCGCTATTTGAGCCGATGAAATTTCTCGGTTTAACCGGACGCAGCCCCAGTAAAGGATAGTTAAGATTTTTCCTGTCTAGCTGTGTCCTGGTTAAGCTGTATTAACTGGTTTTCTAAGTTGGCTGCGTCAGCAAAGGATAATCAGTAATAGTTAGTTAAATAAATTCCGGAGATCGGTAACAGTGGCAGAAGTTGAAGCGCTTGTAGAAAGTTTGTGGGAACTTGACGACGATCAGCTAGCAGCCCAGATTGGCTCTCGCGCCCAAGCCATAGGGGATAATGTAGCTTTCTCTGGAGCAAGAGGAGCATTCGCAGACCCAGCTTCCTTGGACTCTATAGAGGTAGACGTTGCGACTAAAGCACCAATCGATCCAAGGCTCCTAGATGCTGGTCGGCGGCTTTTTGATCGCATCAATCCCATCGCATACGAGCTTTTATGCAAACCTCTTGGTGGTGAAGATCCAGAGACTCAGAAAATTTTGGATGAAGCGATCAGTCAGAATTACACTAAAGCTGCTGGGATGTTAGCTCCTGTTCTAATCTCTGGACTGGGACTCGCTCCTACGGTTGCTACTCTCCTGGCTACGTTGATTATCAAAAAGATTGCCAATTATGCCGCTACTGGAATTTGTGAAACTTGGCAGAAAAATCTACCAAAGCCTGCAAGCTGAGCTGTAAACAGGAATTATTAGTAACTCAAGTTGCTAGTTATAAAATTCGGCGTTGCTAATTGCTAATTGCTAAGCTGCTACGCATTTAAATCCAATAAAGAGGCGGGCAAGTCGCCCCACCCCACAAGAAGAAGGTAAAATTTGGCTCTCAAATTAGGTGCGTAGCAGCTTACAGCACTTTTCACGTTTATGGAATACAAGTTGTATCCACTTGCTTTTCGGATTAATCAGCGTCTGTAGTCAACTAACTTGAAAACCGCTGTAATTGCTAATATAGGATTTTTACTAATCGAGCCATTAGCCATTAGCCATTAGCGGCTCCAAGAGAGATAACTAGCAACTTGAGTTATTAGATCTGGTTTTCCGATTGATATCGCGGCAAGATTGACGTATCTTCCTGGATCCAAACATATTTTTGGCAAGTTTCGCCAGCTTGCTTCTCGATCTTAGTTTGGGGATTTTTGAAGACAGGATGGTAGCGGAGGCGATCGCAAGCAACTTTCAACCACTCAAGCCAGCCGACACGCCACAACTGTACCGTTTGTTCACTGCTACTGACAATAATTTGACCATCTTGACTGAATGCTACAGACTCAACAGACCCGCTATGCCTAATCGGCTGACCAATAAGGTTGCCACGTTTATCCCACAAATACACTGCCGTATTAGGTCCAGCAAAAATACCACCAGTGCCGCTAGCAATCGTATGACCATCTGGGCTAAAGGCTATTGCTCTAACACCATCCTCATGTAAAAAGGGTGGAGCAATAAGATTACCTTGCAAATCCCATAACCGTACAGTTTTGTCGTAGCTGCCACTGATGACCATCTGACCATCTGGGCTAAATGTGACACAATTGACAGGTCCACTATGACCTCTGAAGGATGCAATCTGGTTGCCTTGCAAATCCCATAGCCGTACAGTATGGTCAAGATCGCTGAAGCTGCCACTGCCAGTAACAATCATCTGGCTATCTGGACTAAAGGCTATCGAATTTACTTCGCTGTCATGTCCGGTAAAAGGTGGAGTAAGAGGTTGACCTTGTATGTTCCATAAACGCCAAGTCTGGTCAATACTGCCACTAGCAATCATCTGACCATTGGGACTAAAGACTGCACAAAAAACAAAGTCCCCATGGGTCATTGGTGGAGCTATTTGCTTTCCCGACCGATCCCACAACCGTAGCGTACCGTCAGCACTGGCACTGAGAATTACCTTACCATCAGGGCTAAAAGTAACTGAACCGATCGGACCTGTGTGTCCCTCAAAAGGTGCGGTAATCAGGTTGCCCTGGGAGTCCCATAACATTACAGTATGTACTGTACTGTTGTCACTACTAATACCACTAGCGATCGCTTTTCCATCAGGACTAATAGCCACAGAATCTACGTTGCCCTGATGTTCGATCGTTAGGGCGATCAAATTACTCTGAATATCCCACAATCGCACCGTGTAATCAGTGCTGATATAACTGGGAACATCCGGGCTAATGTATTCTGACCCACCCCCACTAACGATCGTAGAGCCATCCGGGGTAAAAGCCACAGATGTAACTATACTCGTATGTCCTCTGAATGGCTGACCTATGAGGTTGCCTTGTAAATCCCATAGCCGCACACTTTTGTCGTTACTGCCACTAACAATCATCTGACCATCAGGGCTAAAAGCTACGGAGTTGACCCAAGAATGATGTCCTTTAAATGGTTGCCCTATGGAGTTACCCTGTAAATCCCATAGCCGTACAGTATTGTCTTCACCACCGCTAACAATAGTCGAACCGTCTGGACTAAACGCTACAGACCTAACTGAACTTTCATGTCCTCCAAGTGACTGATTAATCAGTTCACCCTGAAGATTCCACAATAGTACAGTACCGTTAGAACTACCACTAGCGATTGTTTGACCATCAGGGCTAAAAGCAACTGACGTGAAAGGATGTCCATACTTGATCGGAGGAGCAATCAGATTGCCCTCAAGATCCCATAATCCGATGCTACTATCCCAACCAGCACTAGCAATAACTTGACCATTTGGACTAAATGCTACAGCGAGAACGCTATAACCACTTTCATGCTTGAATGGTAGGGCAATCAGGTTACCTTTAAGATCCCATAATCGGACAGTACCATCAGCACTACCGCTGGCAATTATCTCAGCATTGGGGCTAATAGCCACACAGTAGACTTCTTTCTCGTGTCCTGTAAAAGGGGGTGCAATGGCAGTACCTTGACCATCCCATAACCGCACAGTTTTATCGGAACTGCCACTGACAATCAGTTGACCATCTTGACTAATGGCTACGGAATTTACAGCGTTTTGGTGTCCTATAAAAACGTTTTTTTCCCTAGATTTTTCTACTGCCTCATTTAAACTGGTTTGAACGTTGCTGAACACTTCTTCGGTTTCAAATCCTGGTATTGCCAAGCCTGTTGCTTCGATAGCTGTTACTAATCCCTGAACTGGAATCAAGGGGAGCAGTAATCGTGACTCAGCTGCTTTGGCACGTAAAGTCAACCGACGTAACTGTTTTTCATTTTCCAAAGAGCTGCTAGCGACAAATTCAGCTTCTACTTTGTTGAGCCAGTTCTGATCGGAGTCTGCAACTGTCTTTAATAAGGGAAGATATGGGTTATCATCCCAAAGATAATCAGCAGATCGATTATTTTTAACCCAATCATTAGCAGCAGATGTTAAACGTTGTTGCAGGGTTAAGTTTCCCTGCTCTTCCTCGATCCATCCTTGCAACTTGTCCCATCCTCGCACCAGGAAATCATGAGCTGGTTCCATGTATGGCTCCCCTGTTTCCTGTCCTTTCACCAGCAAACGAGCTTTAACTAAACGATCGCTCACCTGCGCTACACGCTTGTTTTCTACCGCATCTGGATACACCAATTCAGACTCGGACACCCGTCGCCGTGCCACTCCTCCCGCCTCAATCGTCACCATCCGCAGCATCACCCGTCGCATCGTAGTTTGGTATGCCTTGCCAAAAAAATTGTCATACTCCTGGGTTGCCCGACGGGTCAATGCTCCTGCCACTCCACCGAGTTCCTCGTAGTCTTTGATTCGCAAAGCGCGATCCGTTGCATTATCTTTTGCCCAACGATTGTGCAATTTGATGTAGAGTTCGCTCAAGGTAAACGATAGCAACGGCAATGCTCCTGGCATCTGCCCCACTTCATCAATCAATTTACCCACCAACTCCGGTGGCTCAAAATACAACGCCAGCTTGAGTGCCGGTCCCTCTATCGCTTGTCGCAACTCATCCAAATTCATCGCGCGCACGGGGAATCGGGCATCTTTCCAGTAAGCCGAAAGTGGTGAGGAAAGAAAACGCGGTTCAAAGTCCGAGCGTAGCGTCAACACGATGTGCAACTGCTGAGAACATTCAACAATTGCCCCTCTCAGCACCTGCAAAAACGGCAGCCAAGGTTGGGATTCAACAGCGCGATCGCTGTTTTGTCTGTCACCGCCATGAGTTTCTGTTTGACCCTCATAGCTCATCGTAATCAACTCTTCAAACTGGTCGATTGTTAACAGCAACTTGGCATTGGGATGAGTTTCGCTCCACTTTATAATAACATTATTCAGGTGTTGTGGCTCATTTTGTAATCTATAAATCAGAGATTCTATTCTGGCAAAAATTGCTTGATAAAGCTGCGATAACTGTTCCTTTTCTTGGGGATTGCGACACCGAGCCAAAAGCTGCTTGAAGTAATCCTCAACGAGCAAAAGTTTAGCTTCTGGCGTTGCACTGTGCCAAGACTCTGCTAGTTTGAAAAACCCTGGATATGTTGGTTCATCACCATGATTTTGACCGCTTTCATCCTTGGGTTTGAACGCTTCATCTAGAAAACTCACTTGAGAGAGTTGCTCGATTAATTCAGGCTGAACGATGGGCAGAATGGCTCGTGCTAAAGCTGTAAATGGAGAACGCTCCGGACGTATTGGCTCGAGGATGTACCATTGCTGTACGTAGTAAATTGGTAGGAGTTTGAGAGGAAACTGGGGAAAGGCAGCAAGAATCGCTGCCGTTAAAATACAAGCTTTAATCAGATTTAATGCAAATATCTCTGGGATTGATTCCTGCCTCAAATGAGGAATCAATCCTGCTTTAACTAGACTGGATTTACCGCAACCAGAAGCTCCCAAAACAACCGTGAGAGAACGATGGGGTTGAGACAGGCGATCGCTCAATTCTTCAACTAATGTATTTCGACCGAAAAAGAAGCGAGAATGTTTTTCATCAAACGGTTTCAGTCCGCGATAGGGATTGTTCTCTTGATTGAGGGGTGGTGCAGGTTTAAGTTGAGAGGACGTGAATCCAGGTTTAGTGAAGACAAACTCTCCTCTGTCATACTCTAGCCTCATGGGATAGATTCCAGGCTTTTGACGTTCGCGAGACATCTCGCTGACCCGCTTTTCCAAGTACAAAAACAGTTCGTGGGCAGTAATGACCCTATCCGGAATCAAGTCTGCTTTGTTTTCGAGTAATCCTTCCAGTAGTGCCAGCGCAAACGGAGAATGTAGTTCCTGGTTTTCATCTCGAACTGCACCACGCTTGTCCTCAGCCAATTTAGCAACGTCTAAAGCTTCTTGATCGTGCGCTGCCGAGGTTATTACCTGCCATGCAGGATAGCGAATGAAGCGATCGTAGTGTTCCCGCCGAAGGGTTTCCAGAATCGGAATCATTTTCCGGCGACCTGCCCAGCGAAACGTTCCAGCAAAGCAGCAGTCCAGAATCACTAGCAAATGATGACACTCGAGTTTGCGTAAGTCCTCATACACTTTAGACATGGGTAAAAAAGAGTCCTCTTTCTGCCAGTCTGCATCCTGTGGAACTAGATATCCTTCTGGACCTTCTTTACTGTTGCGGGGAATGCCATGACCCGCAAAGTAGAAAATCAGGCGATCGTTTTTCGTGGGATTGAGTTGATGGGGAAGGATATCATCAAGTAGCGTTTGGAGTCCCGTCAGCGTGGCAGCTTCGTCGAACAGGCGAATGACATTTTCAGATTTATATTCATACTCTGTTTCTAACAGATCGGCAAGCGCTCTAGCATCACTGACTGGTGTACTCAGGTCATGAATGCTATCGTTCTTGTAGCGATCGATACCGATGACAACTGCCTGGTTGCGATCGAAGTTTGTTTTGTTATATTCCCACTGCATTCCTTTGACTCCTTGACTCATCCGCCTGCCTCTCGGTATCTGAGTTAACCCACCATAACCGCTGTTTACAGGCGATGGCATTGATTGTCAGAAATGTTAATGAGTGTAGGATCGATTTAGTCGCTAAAACTAGGAGCGGATCAGCTCAGGGTATTCTGTCACTACTTCACGCCTACACCAAAGGAGGACAAAGAATGACGACGCTGCTAATTCAAAGCATGAGCGTCCCACTGACGGTCAATCTACCTGCTATCAAATCGATGACTGTTGAACAGTTCTACGAATTCTGTTTAGCCAATCGCGATTTGAGAATTGAGCGTACTGCCAGTGGGGAAGTTATCATTATGTCACCAGCCTTTTCAGATACAGGTAATCGCAACTTCAAGATTGCCCTACAACTGGGGAACTGGGCAGAACAAGATGGCACAGGTGAAACGTTTGACTCCAGTGCAGGTTTTACTTTGCCGAATGGGGCAACTCGTTCTCCTGATGCTTCCTGGATTAAACTAGAGCGCTGGAATGCCTTAACTGAAGAACAAAAAGCCTCATTTGCACCGATTTGTCCAGACTTCGTAATTGAATTACGGTCTTCTAGCGATACTCTCAGTGGATTGCAAAACAAGATGCAGGAATATATTGACAACGGTGCATCACTAGGCTTATTAATCGATCGCAAAAACCGGAAAGTTTACATCTACCGCCCCGAGCGAGAACCTGAAATCTTAGACAATCCCGAGACAGTGAGCTGCGCTCCAGAGCTACCAGGATTTGTCTTGCGGATGGCAAAAATTTGGTGATTAATATCATGTCCAGTAGCAACGGTTGTGTAACTGCTAATAGCTAATCGCTAATGGCTCAATCAGGAAAAATACTATATTAGCAATTAGCAAGCTTGCAATTAGCCATCGCTCCACTACCGATAGCTAAGGACATGATATAACATCATTGTTTGTTGGATATAAGTTTTGGCGAGCGCTTGGAATAGAACCGGAGGTTTGAGAAGCGATCGATACCGATGACAACTGCCTGGTTGCGATCGAAGTTTGTTTTGTTATATTCCCACTGCATAGTTTCACCTGTACTAGGAAAATTTAAAAACAAGTAAAAACCGATAAAACCGAAAAATTAGCTCTGAAAGCGCAGTTCTTTAGTTATTGATTTTTTATCTATCGATTTGTCTCCAACCTGTATTAATTTCTTCTCTCACATCTGATTGAGGCTCTGGTTGCAAATTTCCATTTAAAATTTCGGTATTGTTTGAAACTTCACAAGCACTATTTTCACCATATTTTTTACCCAGGGGAGAAACAGTAATTACTCGTGGACTTTCATCCTGATTTCTTTTTTGATAGGAAAGCAGTAATCCTCTGGCTGGCAATATTCTAATGTTCTGCCATTGGTAACCCCCCCAATCAATTACGATCAGATGTTGCTTGTCCACGTTAGTAGGTTCAGGAATAATGTGAGTCCAAATTGCTCCTGTGTAGTTTTTAGGGTCTGTATAAGATACTTTTACGCCTAAAGTAGCCCGCTTTTTTAAAATTGGTATTTCGTGAGATTGAAAACCAATTTTTTGAAGATTGCTATAAAAATCTAAGGCTTTTAATTTTCGATCGAGTGAAGCATTACTAATATTTTCAAATTGCAGTTGAAGTGCAGTACACCCCCAGGAAAATGCCTCTTCAATCAACCATCCTGCTCCCAAAGCCTCATAAAAGCTAACAGCAAAGGCGATGGCAACGTCATCTCGGACTGCACTTTTCATACCGATTACATAATCGATAGCAAGGACAATGGCTTCTGCTTGAACTTCTGCATAACAAGCATTGAGAAAAACACACCTAACTCTGTTGGTAAAAAAACTAAATAATTTTGCTAATGCCTTAGCACTGACTAGCTTAGGTTGATTGCTATCATCCACTAATACTAACCCGGATTGCCCTTCACCGTGTCCTGAAAAATGCACGATTTCAGGTTGCTCTTCTAAAAGTACGCGCTGTATATCTTCCGGACGCACTTCCCAACGTAGAACAATTTGAAACTCATTCCGCCACCTCGATCGCTTCAAGCTGTTCTCTATCTTCCGCGCTTCTTCAGCTAACTTTAGGCGAACAGTTTCTTGAGGATTAGCTGCTAGAAATAGAATCTTCATACAAGCAGGTAATGTTGATTAAAAAATCAATTGATCTTTTAAAAATTTGGCAATCTAGGTTGTAACCACTACTAGCAGCTTGGCTACTATTAGGGTAAAATGTAACTGAGGGCTGGCAAAATCTGAAAAGTAGTTGGCTAAAATAGTAACTTTAAATTCTCAGCCATTTGACAGCCCATTGCGAACCTATTGTTTGGTGATAGTAAATGTCACCTGCTTGGTTAGCCACTCAGCATTAGGCTCGGATTTAGCGCGCATTCGACGAGTATCAGGCGGAGACTCAACATCAGCACCAATAGTACCTAAGAGCTTGTTGAGAGGATTAATACCTAAACCCCTTGTTTTTGCTTCCCTCTCAAGCTCTTCGTCAAGATTTCCTTTTGTAGCTAAATGTTCATCGAGGGCAGGTAAGGTTAGCCATTGGAAGTTAGCAAGTCCACGAGTTGCAAACAGTTTGAGCGTTTCTTTAGCTTGTTTGTAGTCCTCACCTTCTGGCAATTCAGGCTCCATAAGAAAAAATATTTCCTCTGTGTTATCTAGAGAATAGAAAATATTTTCGCTTCCTTTAATAGGCATTTGAGAAATAGCCCAAGTGGAGTCTAGATCGAGGACAGCAATATTGAGCGGCCAAAACCAAGTATTCTTAACCCGTAAATACACCGATTGACCCGGCTTTAGGACTATATTACTCGAATCGGCAAATGGTCGCTTGTTCCGATCTAACAATTCAAATTCAAGATAGTCGGTAAGTTCCGAATCCGGATTATCAATGGCCTGAACAGCTTGATATTTCGCTAAATGAACTAAGCGCTTAACTACTCCTAACGCCGACTCTGAAGCATGAATTTGTAGTGGCGTTCCTAAGTTTTTCAAGGGAGTTTCACTAGAAATTTCGTACTCGCCATCTCTGCCAACTGCAACTTGATAGTGAGACTTTTCCTTGTCGCCTGCTTTCACTTCAACAACCCAACCATTCCCTGCCAAAGCTTGCCGAACTTTCTCTAAAGCTTCCTTTTGTTTGTCAACCAACTCGGCTGGTAATTCATGCTCTTTATCACCTGCCTCTTTGTTATCTAACAAAAGGACTCGACGCACGAGATCGATGGGTGCAGATACCATGACGGCAGGAGCGCCCGGTTCGATTTTCATCTCTTCTTTAACCTCAATCCCTCCCTCTTTAGGTTCCAGAACTCTTGCCACTGATTTAGATGCTTGAACCTCTACAATTTCAACAATCGCCAGTTGCTGTTGCCTGTGGGAAAAATCTGTTGCATTCAGTGGGTAGATGGCAAATTGCGTACCGCTACTGAGTCCATGAGCTAACCCAGCATTCAAGGTGACTTGCTTTTGGTGAGAATCTACACTTACACTGCCAACTGTCACGCTGTAGTAGGGCGGTAAGTTCTCGTTCCCAAATACTGCGCGAGTGCCGTCACCTATCAACATGGGTAACTGTTGGGGAAACTTACTCTGAATTTGAGCGCAAACGCGATCGTACAGCTTTGTGAAACTCAATCCTGTGGAACTGGTCGCCAGAGTCTGAATTAGCCAGTAAGTCAGCGCTCCATGTCGCTGTTTACCGTCAAACGCATATTCGTAGGCATACTCATGAGGACGGCCTGCTGCCAAAAGAAGGTAATTCTTTGCTGGAGGAACCCATGCAATGTCACCATCTAGTCCTCCAGTTAGAGTCTTCCAGTTTTCGATCAATTCCTGACGCGAACCAACCGAGCTTTCGGAGTCTCGCTGTGCTGTGTCGGGTTCTTCTGGACTGCGGATAGCAGCATCACCTCGGGTTACTCCTCCAGAGTGACAGCTATCCATAATCGCTGTGACAATCAATCCTTTGTCAGTCATCCGCTTCAAGAGCATTGCCAATTCCAAGTCCCGCAGGTAGCGACCCTCGCGATCGCCAATATTCATTGGCACAATACCTTCATCATATTGGTCAGCCCTCTTCACTTCTTCATAGATGGTTTTCCCCCGTCCTCCATGTCCGGAGTAGTAAATGTATACCTGCTCTCCTGGTTGCGCTATTTCTGTAATCGCCTGAAACGTCGCCACAATATTTTCATAAGTTGGTTCCGGGTCTTTGGTTCCGATTATTTGAGTAACTTCAGGATTCGGAGAAGTCAGCTTGAAAATCTGTTGGGAGGGAATCTTCAGCGTCTTTAAGAGGTAGTCTGCTACAAGATTAATATCGCGCACGCATCCTTTAAGATTCTTGTACAAACGATTGGGCTGATAGTAGTCAATTCCAATTAACAAGGCATAAATTTTTGGTATTTGATCGGGTTGGTCAGCCATTTTTACTTTGTCGATCCAGTGTCTTTGTCTAATTCAGAGCATTGATGCATTAGCAGAGTTTTAGAGCTACAAGTTCAAGCTCAAGAGAAAACTCTGCTAATTGGGCAACGCATTTTTTATAGCGGGAAAGCGACTTGATGGAATACAGCCCTTGTGGCGCCTTTTGTGTAGCGGCACCCTTAAGGGTGTCGCTACACAAAAGGCGTCCGCCTATGGGGACTTAACTTATGCAAAAATAAGTGTATTCTATCGAGTCACAATCGGCTATAGTTCAAGGTTTGGTTCGCTAGCTCATAATTACAGGACTTACGCAGAAATACCATATGTGGTGGTTGCGGTGCCGTACTCTGCTCGAAGATAGCACCCTACATTTAGATCCTTGGTGTAAGTCCTGAAGTCGATCAAGTCATTTGTTCGAGAGTTTTGCTCCCAACAATTCCGTTTGGATCTAAACCTTTCTGCTGCTGAAACTCTTTGACGGCTTTCTCTGTCTTTGGTCCGAAGACCCAATCGACAGAAACAGCTATTCCTGCCTTCTTTAGGTACTCCTGAAGCTTTTTAACATCAGACCCTTCCATGAACGGTCGGCTGAGTTTCAGTATTCTGGGTTTTTCATCCCACGGTGCCTGATCAAAACCTAGCGCTGGCGATCGATTTAGGGCTTTCTCTGTTTGAGGTCCGTATTCACCATCCTCCAAAATCTTTTCATTTGGATGATTCTTATTCCAGAGTTTCTGGATAGCCAACATAGCTGTACCGCGAATATCTTTAGTGCCTCCTGCCTTTCTAAACGTGTTTAAACGTGTCGATTTCTTGAGTCACCCCAAGTACACCGCTTGCCTGATAGCAGTTTGTGTGGCTCTAGCCGAGCAAGGTACCGCAGTAGTATGTTCCGAGCTGAGTTCTCATCTGGAGTCCATTACTAAACTGCAATTTGGGCAATGGTAAGTTCTTTGCGCCAGTGGTATATCTTGAATGTGTCCGCAACGATGACAAGTTTTACTTGTATCTCGTTCGCTCACCAGATGAACTTGTTTAAGAGCTAACTGGCACTTGTATTTGAGCAATAGCACAAACTGATACAAGCCCCAATCATTGAACACTGCCCTGTTCAACCATTTATTTTCCGACTTCATTGCCATTTGTCGCACCGACAAATCGCCAATTACAACAGCACTTTCAGCCAGTTTGTAGGCGATTAAGCTTGAGGCTTTATGCAATGAGTCTTTTTGTTTATTTCGACGTTTCTCGGATACCCGGTGGTAAACATGACTGAGATAACGATAGCGTCGGGAACCTTTTTTACATTTGTCGCGTTTGGCACGAATCCGGTCTAACTGCTTGTTGAACCAAGGATTGCCTTTAAATCCTCCTATGTGATAATTTCTGCCCATAGAGTTGACACCGACAGCTAAGGTTTTGACACCTAAATCAAAAGCCACTGTGCCAAGCAGCTCTAATTGATGTGGAATTGCCTCATAGACTATAGAGCAATAGTAATTGCCTCGACTGTCTCTAGAAACAGCAACTTCTTTAAATTTTTCTGGGGGTTGTTCTGTGAGGACAGCTTGGATATTGGCGAAGAGTTTGTTTTTTCCTTTGCCTCCTGTAGGTAGAATTATGCGGTTGTGTTCAACTTTGAGATAACTTGCCGGATAGCAGAGTGTGAAAAAAGCGTGCCGCGGTCTAAATCTAGGAAATCCTGGTGTTTCACCGCTTTTGACTCGCCGGTAAAAAGCTTGCATCGAAGAGTCGATTCTGAAATATACCTCCGCTAACAGCTTTCCATAAACTTGATGCAATTGAGGGTCATATTGCTTGCTCTCCTGTAAGCTTTTCTTAGCTTCATACAGTTTCCACTGTTCCCCCTGACGTAATTTTCCTATCCACCAGTTGTACAAGCCTCTGCACTTAGCCTGCATAAACTCTAAGGCTTTTTGGTCAGCTTTACTGATGACGAGCCGGATCTTTTTGCAAAGCAGCATTTTTGCTCACCTTATTGTACGAGAGAAAGCCCTATACTCTAGCACTAAAAATGAGAACGATTCAATTATCCGATGCGTGCGTGGTCTGTATGTTTCTAGAATAGAGACATATTAACACGTTTACATATTTTAATGACAACTATCTAACGGCTCCTACAAAGTCAAAG
Organism: Microseira sp. BLCC-F43; assembly: GCF_041929235.1. NCBI lineage: Bacteria > Bacillati > Cyanobacteriota > Cyanophyceae > Aerosakkonematales > Aerosakkonemataceae > Microseira > Microseira sp. BLCC-F43. Next base: position 39,735 of record NZ_JBHFNP010000005.1, on the reverse strand, counting down.
TGAGGCTCGTCCTTGGGACCAAACCACTCCCAACCATGATTCTCAAGATAACGTTTCCAGCCAAGATGGTCATTAATATCTAGCGCCAACCCACTTTGATGATTGCTGCGTCCTGGAAGAGCAACAATACTATAGCCGCAACCTATGCCCCATCGGTACAAAAGAAGTTGTTGGGCAATTGTACGATAGGCTGAGTTGACATGCATCTTTTTGCCACGCTCTTGAATCGCCTTCTGCAATCCCAATTTGGCTGAAGGTTGCAGATAGGGAAAAGCTGCATCTTCAAGTTCCACATTCAGATCGTCAAAGCTAACCAGAGCATCTGGCACAATGAGATTCATCTGGTGAATCAATTGCTGGGATAACCCATTAACAACCGAGGTTCCGCAGCCAGGAGCATCTTGAAGCAAGCCTTCAAAACCAGGTTTTGCTCCTGAACGAGCTTCTCCTTCATGAATTTCAAAACAAGGTTCAAAATCAAATTCTGATGTTTTAATTTCTGCATCAACGGGTGTATCGGTCATCAAAATATCCAATTTTTTAATCAATTGAAATGAATTGTTATATAGCTAGTGTATTTACTAGCATTTACTGGGGTATCATCACGGTGATGGCATTAAATTCACTTGCCTTATATGCCCAATACCCTGCGAGTTTCATCACCAACAATCCCATCCACACTTAGCCGTTTTTGTTGCTGAAACTGCCTGACTGCCTTGTCAGTATCATTGCCAAAGAATCCATCAACCTGAATGTTGAACCCAGCTTTAACTAAAGCTTTTTGCAGTTGTCGCACATCCTCCCCTTGCATCAGAGGTTGACCGGGTTCAGCTAACCGCAGCACCCTGCTTGGCTTCCAAGTCAAAAACTCTTCCCAAGACTGACTTAAGAACAATGCTCGTTCAGCTCTTCTCCTGCGGGACAAACCCAGTAATACTTGACCGCCTGCCTTGTCCCATCTCGGAAATTCGTCAGCAGCTTCCTGAAACTTTCCTTGATTTAAAAGCTTCAAAAGCGTTGACTCAAACAGGGCGCGCGCGCCCTGTTTGTAACTAAAACTTACCAATGCTGAGAACTGATTATCATTGATTTGTACTTTGACAGCATTAGCCACCGCAGTTTCAAATTTTTCAATTTCTTTCTTGAGCATTTCCTCCGCCTGGGCGCGGGTAATTTTCATGCCTTCATAGACACCTTCCGTGCATCCCCAACCGATAGTCCATACACCAACTGGATCTTGATAAGCTTCTATATATTCTCCTTGGGACCCTTGTTTTAATTCGTGCAAACCCTCAAATCTTTGGATTAACTTCAGTCCCTCTTGGTTAATTTCCCTCATAGGTCTTCTAGGTTCAGGTACATCAGGAGGAACTGCGTCAGGAGGTGCGATTGTAAATTTTTCAGCCGGCGTGAACTGCAAAGCTTCAATTAGCTCTCCCACAATTCCTTCTGTTTTTATCACATTAATTGGCTGGTCGTCTTCGATTTCGTACACACGACCATCGTTGAAAAACTCAAGCCATCTTGACATTTTATTTCCTTTTTGCTGGCTTCATTTTCGTTATAACACCTGTGCCAAAGTGGTATCAGGAATTTTTTACGAACCCGTTACAAAAATTGATTTTTTCGCAAAAAAAGCAAGCTCAGCAATTCGGTTCAAATTGATTAGAACCCGCGAGCTTTAGTGCTGGACTTGCTCCCGGAGCATGGGCGATCGCTCTGTTTTCCCCAGAACTAACCCAGGACTGACGCACCCGGAGCCAAAAACCCACTGCGTCAATCTCGCGAGTCGAAACCCACGATTTTTCGGATCGCCCTTTGTTTTTTTGCGTAAGTCATGTAACTTTGAGTACCACCTCCTGCGGGATGCGATCGCATGTCGGAGAGTGCCCTAGCGGTTTCCTTTATGCCGCACCCGGACACCAATCCTTGCCGCGTTTAACTCCTAATTAACCCTGCCAAGCCAGTCTTTCTCTGCCACAAACAGTGGTAAAATTTTCCTGCGCGTTTCACCTTACAGCTAGCGCCCTGAAAACGCTGAACCTACAGAAATAGGAGCCAAAAAATATGGGACTTTTTGACCAAATTATGAATGCGGTGAACGATCCCAACCTGCAAGCGAATGCAGGTCAACTTGCTGGTATTTTCGGCACGATGCAGCAACTGGGTAATAATCAAGGAGCAGATGCTTCAACCATGCAATCTGCTATGTCAGTTGTGGGTGGTTTTGTTCGTTCCGCACTACAGGAAAAACAAGCAGAAGGCGGTAACGATGCAGTGCAAAATCTGGTAAATCAATTTGGCGGTACTTCCCCAAATATCGCCGCCGTGACTGCGTTATTTGGATCGCAATTACAACCTATCATTGAAGCAGTTGCCCAAAGGACGGGATTAGACCCCAATACAATCCAACAAATGCTGCCTACTTTAGTACCTCTGTTGCTGAATTTCCTCAAAACAGGTGCGCCGATTCAAGATCAAGCAGGTGCAAATCCGGTACTAAATTCTTTCTTAGATTCAGACGGTGATGGCGATGTTGATATCGCCGATGCCATGCGGATGGCTGGTGGTTTTCTAGGTCAATAGACTTCTCCAACATATTAAGATCAAACCCATATTCCGCAGGTTCCTTCGGAACCTGCGGAATATGGGATCAAAGACAGGCGAGACGCCTATGCCACAAAACCAATTTTCTTGTGGGGTGGGCGTCTCGCCCGCCAGTAGTTGGGAAAATTGCTTGTGGGGTGGGCGTCTCCCCCGCCAGCGCCTATGCCACAAAACCAATTTGCTTGTGGGGTGGGCATCTCGCCCGCCAGTAGTTGGGAAAATTGCTTGTGGGGTGGGCGTCTCGCCCGCCAGCTGTTGGGAAAAAAAATTACAGATCTACACTCTAAATCCGGTTTCTAGTCTGTGGTGGTGGCGATCGCTTGCGATAAAGTCTGCAATAACTCCTGTGCTGTGTAGGGTTTCAACAAAAACGCCTTTGCACCCAACGCCATCAACTGTTGACGGTTAGCAGACAAGCCGCTACTAGCAATAATTTTTACCTCTGGATTCAGCGATCGCAGGGTACGAATCCCAGTTAATCCGTCCATGTTCGGCATCATCATATCCATCAACACTACGCTGATTTCTTCGCTATTTGAGCCACTCCTCGCACGCTTCGTGACGAGGAATCAGGCTGTGGAATTAAAGTTAGCTTTTCGCTCATTAATAGCTATCTGGCTAACCGTTTCTGGCTTCATGCAGAACTGCTCAGAGGGTGAATGACTCAGCCAAAGTTCGGACGCGCCTAATTGTTCGCAGTTTATTTGAAAGTCCTTCCATGCCTGCATTAAGATTGGCTCCGACCTTTCCCACTCACTTTGAGCGAGGTGCAATAGAATGACAGTTGACAGTTGACAGTCAACTGTCAACTGTTAACTGTCAACTGTCAACTGTCAAATGTACTTGGTCTGCAAAGGGAAGCAGTCCGGCTTTGTTATCACCGACGAAAGCAATGTTGGAGATGTTAATATCTAGCCCAATAACACCATCAGCCACATAATTTTTCTCTTTTTGATAAGGCTGCCCCTCGTTAATTAACTGGACATACCAGCGCTGCTTGCCATTGAGTTCTCGCCACAGCAGGCTCACGTATTTTACCGGATGATTTAAGCCATGTTGGATGACAGGATTTTGGTAGTCGATATCAGGGATTAGGATTAATTTACCCCAAACTAACTTGTTGTCTTTCCATCTAATTCCTTGCTTGTTGGTTTTGCCTTCAACGCTTCTAAATCTAGAAGGTACTTTATAGCGAACTTTTTTGGCTCGCCTAAACATTACTTTTTCGCGCTTCTCTAAAAGCGCGAGTGGCTAAAACTTGTTGGGTGTTTGAGTCAAGCAGTTGGGCTATCCATTTTGAACGATTACTGACAATTGTTGCATATGCCTGCATGTCGTAATCAGAGTATCTGTACGATCTTCTTGCAGCGTTGAATGCGTCACTTCTTTTTTTCTTGGCTTCTCTATTTATCTGTTTGGCTTGTTGGAAGGCTTCTGAGTTTTTCACAAGGTTCATCCTTGCCATTGCTTCGTTCAAGCAAGCGTTGTACAGTTGCCTTGCTGCTTGAAAGCGAGACAGTAGTTCTTTTTGCTGCTTGCTATCTACAACCAATGGAATTTCTGTGATGAATGATGAAGTCCTGCTTTTAGCCAATTACTGTCACCTCTTGTTGCAGAAATTTTAATTATAATCTACTGGTTTTGACCTGGATGATCGCATTAATTAATTTTAACCAATATTGACGGCAGATAAATCTGCTCGCGTCGTGCTTGGGCGCCGCAATGAATTGACGGGGCTACCGCACTCCCGGTCTTTTTAGGTGTAATTTCCTACATGGGCGTCCAAGTTCATCCCGGCATAGGTTTGATCGATGAAGCGATTTTCTGCCCGGATGCTGAGCATACCACCATTGGGCATAGCATCACGAGCATTGACTACGATGTTCATCAAAACCTGATGCAGTTGAGTGGGGTCGGTTTTCACCGACCAGAGAGAGTTTGCCGGAATTTCAGTGTGGATTTTAATTGATTTAGGAAAAGTCTGTTGGGCAATTTTTGCTACTTCTTTGAGCAAATGTCCGACTTGCAAGACTATCTGTTTTCCTTCTGTACCACGGGCAAAGGTAAGAATTTGTTTAACCAAATCGACTCCGCGCTTGGTACTATCTTCTAAGGTGTTTAAGAGTTCCTGAGTTTGCCGATCGATATCGTTGAATTTTAACGGTAGTAATTGAGAAATCATTAAGATAGGGGTGAAGACGTTGTTAAGGTCGTGGGCGATACCACTTGCTAGAGTTCCTAAGCTCTCCAGCCTTTGAGTCCGGTAAAATTGCCGCTCCAGTTGTTTCTTTTCTGTAATGTCGCTGCTGACCACGAGAATCGATTTGGGTTGCCCGGATTCATCGCGCACCAGCGTCCAGCGACTGGCAACAATGATTTTTTTGCCGGTTTTGCTAGGAAAAATCTTGTTCTGATAAGCTCAAAGTACTACCCATTCCCTGATTCATCCAGGTAATTACACTTGTAATTAATGTATTTTTTTTGACAATTAAACCTTGGGGAATAATTACCTGCTCCAGAGTCGGTAAATCAACGGGATAGGAGATCTGCATAATTCCGTACTGAAGCTAGCTAGAGGTCATGATTTCAGCTTAAAAGCAGATCCAGCACATTGTCATCTTTTTGTTTTGATATCAAATCCGGTTGTATCCCGATTCTCTAATAACTCAAGTTGCTAGTTATCTCTCTGGGAGCGGTTAATGGCTAACGGCTCGATTGGTAAAAATCATATATTAGCAATTAGCAATTAGCAATTAGCAACGCCAAAGTTTATAACTAGCAAATTGCGTTAATATTTTGCTACACATCAATCCCCGGGTCTCCCCGTCTGGTGCGTCTGGTGCGTCAGTCATCTGTAGCAAACTTAAAGAGAAACCATATAATTACGATGCAACTGTAAACGATATGAGCGCTCGCTCCTGGGATTGCCCAATACAAGATCAGGACTTACGCAAAGAAACAAAGGTGATAGGAAAAATCGTTGGTTTGGCAACCAGAGAACGACGGTCGAAACCGGGTTTCTGGCAACGCGCTTGCATCAGTCCTGAAGATGTTTTTGATGTTGTTCTATCCCCTAAAAGCAGTAGTAGCAAGGGGTGCAATATCTGGGTCAAAACCTCCCACTTGATTGGTGCGAATTATCCAAAGCGAACCGCCATTTTTTAATAAAATTGTGGCAATTTCATCCTGTGCCTGACGCGGCATTATCGTGCGCCAAGTTGTAATCGCTTTGATCAAGGTTAAGATTAAACTATCTGGTTGGCGAGTTCCTGCCAATTCAGCGGTACTGTAATACCAATCTGACCGTACCGTTCGCCAGGGAATCAAGTTTTTTTCCAGCGATCGCCCCAATTCTACTAATTTCTGAAACCGCAATGTTTGCGGGTGATTCTGATGGCGCTGCAACCAATCTTGAATTTGGGAATTTGAGGCAATATCTGCTTGAATCTGCTTAATCGTCGCGTAAAGTGCCTGGTTCGAGTCTTGTACGCAAGAAGTCGCAGGCGTCACAATTGCTGCACCCGTTCCATCCCCGATGCGGTAACGCGCCATCATGATATCCAATTGGCGGGTAAATTCAGCCAGGGGGGATAATTTAATGCCATCAAAATTGTAATCTTCAGTGACGGCATCGAGTTTGACGATAATATCACAAACAGGTCTAGTTCCTAGCCACCCTCGCCATAAATCTCCCATGTAACTAGACCATTTAATTGCCCCCGCTATAATTCCATCCGGGTTATGGGCGTAGACTTGTTGATATTCGATATCAAAGCGTAACTCATTGGTGAAGCGATCGCGCACTACACGGGCAATTCCATAAGCAAAATGCCCCGTCACCATTCCCAGGGGTGTGGGTTCTGCTTTTTTCCCGCCTATTCCCCCAAAAGTATGAATAACAATTGCCCGATCTCCCTCGCGCCACTTACCTACTGCTTCGGTTTTCTTTTGAGCAACTGGGTCAAGTAAAACGGTTTTTGCCGTTCCTTTTTCTCTGGCGACATTTTTCCAAATTTTATGCTTAATATAATACTTTCCAGCTGGCAATCCCAACCGCACTTCATCGGGTTTCAGTCGTAAAATGGCGCGGGGTTCAATCGCTTGCACGACAAAAATGCCATCCGCACCTTTGGCGCCATAAATATACCAACCTTGCGAATTGAGCGGAGATGATTCTATGTTTATATTCGTCGATCTGGGAATACCATCTCGGTCAGCTGGTACTTGAGGAATGCGAATTGTTTCTGGGATATCGTCGAATTGTTTTGAGCTTTTATTATAGTGACGAACTAGGAAGCGATCGCTATCTTTTTTTTTCCTTTTAATAATAGTCACTAAACCATAAAATCTCCCGGTGACTTGCACGGGTTCTCGGTCAATTACCAGGGAAACCTTTTCGCCGCTATCCCTAGATACAACCGCTGGATTTTTGAGCATGACTATAACATCATCCTGGGGTCTTGCACCCGCCAAGGATTCTAACGGGTCAACTTTTTTCCAGTTATTCAATCTTTCTGGATGAACCTGTCCCGATTTTTGACTCTTTTTAGTTTCTTGAGTAAAGCGAACATCCTGCGTCACGGTTTGGACATATTCTTGCACCTCTTTTTTGTCACTCCACTTCAATTTTACAGTCTTTCCGACTAAATTATCATGGAAACGATCGGTCTTTTGAACTTCAAATAATATAGTTTTATCCTGTATTTCTCTTAATTCTTTCGATAGTAATATCAACCTTCCCATCCACACTCCCACGGGTTGATAGAGGCTTGATGAAATTGTTTGTTCTAACGGGTAATAACTTGTTTTATAAAAAGTATCTTGGCTATAAATTTCGTAATTTGATATTCTTTCACTATTATCATTTTGACTTTTTTTATTATATAATAATAACCCTAAAATTATAATAACAAAGACCGCGCTTAGAAGGACAAATAAGCTCATTCGGATATCGTTTAATTTGGAGCAATTGCTTTAATAATTAGAATATTTTTCCATATAACAGCGATCGCCTCCCGCTGACAATAGAGGGGCAGGCACAAAGCCCGCCCCTAGCAAATTAAAATGCTTGAGGGCCTGCCCAAGCATAACGCATAGTGCGCCCGAAGACCACGGGTTGATCTTCAACGGCGGCGACGGTTTGACCGTTCATGCCAACTGCCCACAACGGCATCTTTTCATCGCCTAATTCGCCAGCGCGGAAGATGACCTGATTGGGATTGGCTTTACTCCAACCCAACAAAGTAGCGTTGCTGTACCCGACATGTTCGCCTGGGGCGATAGTCGTGGCGCGGTTTGATTGACGTTCCCAAATCACCGCGTAGTCGGAAGCATCCGAGGCGCTCAAACCGCCTTCAAACTGGCGTGCTAGCAAGCGATCGCCCCCCGCCGACCAAGAAACCGGGACTAAAACCGAAATCACCCCCGGCATATCGGCAGCTTCGTTCGGTTTCGCTGTATTCGCCAAGGGAGAAGTAGCAGATATGACCCGCAATTCCCCAGTTTGCAGATTTTCCACAAACATGACGCTGCTAACGCGGCTTTCGTACAATTCCGGCTTAACCTGCATCTGAACGCGGGTATAAGCGGCAAACTTCCCATCGGGGGAAATCACTGCCGGAGTGCGATATTGACGAACACCGGAACCCCTGGTCGAGCTAACTTGCTCGTAGGTTTTCATAATCCAATTCCAGGGAATCGGATAGGGACTACCGAGGGGGTCGGTTTCCGATGCTTCTTGTGCTTGAGGGACGGCAGTTCCCCGGTGAGGAATTGCCTTCGCTTTTTGCACCCGCACTTGACCCGATGGCGATCGCGTCTCTGTAGACTTGTTAGCCAAAGCAGATGAGTCGCTAACGACAGTACCAGATGTCATCAGCAGCACACCTGCGAACAGGAACGGGTATTTTTGGTTGAGGAACCATCCACGCAGCAACGGTTGTTTAGACATTTAGTAAATCTCTATAAAGGCGTTTGTTGTGGGAGGAGCAACGCCTAACGGTCAGTTGAGCGTCATTATATGTATACCAGGTATGACTGTAAAATGTTCAAAATTCTATAAACTTTTTAATACTGCTAAGAGCGAGAGGGAAGAGGAAGCAGGAGGGCGATAAGGACGAGGGAAAGACAAATATTTGGCTTTTTAGTCGTATTCCGTAAATTAAGGTGGAATTTGTCGCCTGCTAGCTATAACTAGGAATTGAGTTACCAAGCTTTCCCATCCCTTGGAGTCTCGGAATCTCCTGGTTGCGATTGGCTGCTCGAGTGGCTCTAAAATGCTACTTTGTCACTATGATTTTTCCGCTCCCCAAGCGCACCAGACGCATGGAAAAAGCGCCTGTATCGTCGGGGGTTGCATGAAAAGAGGAATTAAAATCCAGGGAAGTGGAGAGCCAAATCGACTGATATGCTGCGATTTTTACTGGTTTTTATCTTTAGATTGCTGCTAGTGGCAGTTGGAGGCGGTTTAGCGGCGCTTGCAGGCGTGGCGATCGCCATCAGATCCCCCAATCCAACCCCAGAAAAGCCCCTGATTGCTCATCTACTGCCATCCCTCGACCCCGAGGTTGCTGCCTCAAATCCCGCTGCTTCGCCTACCGAGGCGACAGAAACAGCAACGCCTGTCCAATCGACATCCCAACTGGGTGCGGCAGAACAAGAGAAACTAGAAGCCGAGTTAAAGCAGTTGGAGGCAAAGTTGAAAAAGCTGCCAAATCGTCGCGCCAATCGCCAGAAAATTGCACAATTAAACCAGCAAATCGCAGAAATTGAGCAGCAACTCCATCCCGAACCACCCCCTGTTGCCTCCACCCCCTTCTTTTCTCCAGAGCAAAAGACCGCAACCTTACCCAGCGATGCTTTGTTTGCAGACACATCTGGGGATCTGCGTCCAGAGGCAGGACCAATTTTGGACAAAATCGCCAGGGAATTGAAAAACTACCCCAAAACCACCGTCCGCATTTGGGCACACACCGATGGGGCAGGACAAGCGAGAAACAACCGCATTTTATCGTTTCGGCAAGCCCAAGCGATCGCCCAATATCTATCCAGTGCCTTAGGCGACGGCTACCACTGGCTGGTAGTAGGATACGGCGAAACTCGCCCCCTTGTCCCCAACGATACCCCAGTCAACCTGCAACGCAACCGCCGGATTGAAATTGCTGTTGAATAGTCAATCGGTAATCGGTAATACTCCGTTGCGATTGCCAATTACCAATTACCAATTACCAATTACCAAACCTGCGTCAACAACCCACCACTAAATCATAGATTCTAGTGGGGGCTTGAAACAAGTCCATAGTTGACCCGCCTAAGTCTTAACTGACTACGTTATCGAGGTCATAACACCAAAGAATGCCTCGCCAGTTCTTTGCTCTGTTGCCAGTCATTAAACATTCGAGTTGGGTTTAGAAAGTGTGGCTGGCATGACTTGCCTCTATAACATTGGCTAGGCGAACTTTACCCTAGAAATAGGAGTTTTCAATGTCCAACAGAAACGCAGTGTTTGTGCTAGATGCCAATCGTAGTCCGTGCGATCCAGTGCATCCGGCTGTTGCCAGAAAACTACTTTCTGAGCATAAAGCAGCAGTATTCCGTCAATACCCGTTCACAATAATTTTAAAGGAGGTTCAAAGTGATACCAGAAAGCAATTGAGGATTAAAATTGACCCTGGTGCTAAGTTCACTGGTTTAGCTTTAGTCTCAGATACGAACATTGTCTGGGCGGCTGAGCTAGAGCATCGTGGCTTTGCTATCAGGGAATCATTGACCAGCAGAAGAGAGCAACGCAGAAGTCGTCGTCAACGTAAAACTAGATACCGTAAGCCAAGATTTCTCAATCGCCGTCGTCAGGATGGTTGGTTACCACCCAGCTTGATGTCTCGCGTTTACAACATTCAGACTTGGGTAAAACGGCTGTGTAAGTTCGCTCCAATCTCTGCTATCAGTCAAGAACTGGTTAAGTTTGATATGCAGAAAATGGTGAATCCTGAGATTAGCGGGGTGCAGTATCAACAAGGCGAACTCTGGGGCTATGAGGTCAAAGAATACTTGCTTGAGAAGTTCAATCGCACCTGTGTTTACTGCGGTGCTACTGACAAACCTCTTAACCTAGACCACTTTCATCCAAAGTCAAGAGGAGGTAGCGATAAAGTCAGTAATTTGGTTTTGTCCTGTGTTGACTGCAACCAGGACAAAGGAAACATATTACCTGCTGAATTTCTGAGCGCTCGCTTAGATGTTCTCGCCAAGATTGATAAGCAACGGAAGCAACCGTTAGCTGATACCGCTGCCGTCAATGCTACCCGATGGAAACTAAAGCAAGTTCTTGAATCTACTGGTTTACCTGTTGAACTAGCTTCTGGTGGTTTAACCAAATACAATCGCAAGCGTTTAAACATCAATAAAAGCCATTGGACGGATGCAGCGTGTGTTGGAATTTCTACTCCAGACAGTCTAGATATCACAGGTTATCAACCTCTGATTATCAAAGCTATGGGCAGAGGCGATCGTCAAATGGTTAAACCTGATAAGTATGGGTTCCCTCGTACTTCTCCTAAACTCAGACAGAAAGAAATCATTTTATGGCTTTATGACTGGCGATATCGTCAAAGCTGTAGTTACCAAAGGTAAAAAGGTAGGCAGTTATGTTGGTAGAGTTGCGGTTCGTAAAACTGGCAACTTTAACATCAAAACCAAAAATGATACAGTTCAAGGAATCAATTACAAGTATTGCCGTCACTTGCATAAATCTGACGGTTATACTTACAGCTTTGGTGAAACAAGTCAAGCAAAACACTAGCCAAATCAAGGCAGAGTTAGTTCCAACTGAATCAAAGCATTCTCCACAGTTCAAAGGATTTCAAGGAGAACAACTAAGTCTGTTTTAATCCTTTACACAGAGGAAGGTAGTTTATATGCTGGCTGCTTTCCTCTCACCGTTAAATCACAGATTTTAACGGGAGTATCCAGCAACTATTAATTTGATGAAAATCGTCTTTTTCGGCACACCAGAATTCGCCGTACCAACCCTAGAACGCTTGCTCGCCACACCCGACTTTGAAGTTTTGGCAGTTGTCACTCAACCGGATAAACGTCGAGGACGGGGTAACCAGATGGTTCCTTCCCCCGTGAAAACCCTTGCATTGGCGCATCAGTTACCAGTTTGGCAACCAACGCGGGTGAAAAAAGATACCGAAACCCTGGCACAACTGCGGCAAGCTGGGGCAGATGCATTCGTAGTAGTGGCGTATGGGCAAATACTGTCCCAAAAAATTCTGGATATGCCCAAAATCGGATGCATTAACGTCCACGGTTCGATTTTGCCCCAATATCGGGGTGCTGCGCCCATCCAGTGGTGTCTCTACAACGGAGAAAGCCAAACCGGCATTACCACAATGCTAATGGATGCCGGAATGGATACCGGGCCAATGCTGTTAAAAGCTTATACGCCAATTGGGCTATTGGATAACGCCCAGCAACTGGGGGAAACTTTAGCCCAGTTGGGGGCAGATTTGTTAGTGGAAACACTGGTGAAGCTAGAACGCCAAGAGATCGAACCAATACCTCAAGATTCTGCTAAGGCGACTTATGCGCCACCGATCAAAAAGCCAGATTACAACGTTGATTGGTCTAGGGAAGCGATCGCGATCCACAACCAAGTCCGAGCATTCTTTCCCGATTGTACGGCAACATTTCGCGGCAATCCCATTAAAATTATCGCCACCGCACCCCTTGGCGCCGATTACTGGCATCAACTACCGCCAAAATTAAAAGCATTAGAGCAAAATTGGCCGGCAATATCATCTCATTCCGGGCGTCCCGGAGAAGTAGTCAGCATCGCCAAAGGCATCGGTCCAATTATTCAAACCGGATCTGGACTTTTACTATTGCAACAAATACAGCCAGCTGGAAAACGCCCCCAATCTGGATGGGACTTCGCCAATGGAACGCGCCTATCCGTAGGAGAAATATTTGAAACTGCTAATTCCCAACCATAAAATAGCTTGAGCGAACAATAATATTAAATCCGGAAAGCTTCGGAATAATTCAGGTGTAGGGTGCGTGACGGCTAAAGGTATTTGACTGATAAAAAGAGATAGGACTAAAGCCAACTGTCACACCACTCGGTCAATTTTGAGGCTTGTAGTAGCGCTGTCTTCGCTAAAGCGCTACTACAAACCAAATTTAATGTGCCAGTTGGCTTTAGTCCTGAAGAGACTTAATTCGTGACGCACCACTAAATCTGCAACGATATAATACTAAATCCGGTTCTATTACCCCTTTTATTCCTAACGACTGAAGTCGCGGCTACACAAACAAAGCCCGCCTGCGCGGGCTATAAAATAAAGGGGGTTTATAACCCGGATTTGGTATAACCTGTTGACTGCGTGGATTTTGGCTCAATGCAATCCACAATCCAAAAACAAAGCTAGTGAATAAAACTGCTCGTTTTGCCCTGTGCTAAAAAACAGAACCATAGAGTAGTTCCGATGGCTAAAGTCAATACCGCTCCCCACACAATAAATGCCCACTTGCGATTGAATGTATACCGAACGTAGTCAAACGGTAGAAATGCTATTCTATTGTGGCGGTTTAAGAACAAGCTCTTTTGAGCAGGACTTAATTGCTCGGCAACTATAACAGGGCAATTATTAGAGAAGGAACTGTTAATCAAGCAAACAATATTGGTGAAGCGCTGACCTAAGCGAAACCCCAGCCTAGAGTGATATGCCAGCGTAAAGCCGCGGGATTTTGAGACTCCAATAGTATCCTGAGTAACTTCCAGGTTGAATGGCATTGTCACTGAGGCCATCTGAACCATAATTGCTAGTATGAGAACCCCTCGCATCAGCAATGCACCCAACTGTCTGGCTGATTTTATTTGCTGTATAAACAGACCTGCAAGAGGAATAAGCAGCAGGTGAACAGAGGTGACATGATATCTTGCTCCCCAGCCCCAATCCCCGTGCCAATAATCCATTCTACTGGTTAAAACCACATGTAATCCTAAGTTGAAAATACCGCAGATCAAGTACCACTGTATATAAGGCGAAAGTCTTTTCCAAAGGAGAATACCTAACACCAGGCAAGGTAACAGTAACGGGTCGTAGATAAAAATACTTTTTGCTGGTGAGAATAACACTCCGAAAATCCCCACATAGGGTGGATTGGTAAAGGGATAATTATCAGGCAGATCGGGCAGACCAGAAAACATTGAATTGGTGTGCAATTGCTTAGTAGCCAAGCTTTGTCCTGTAGTCCAAAAACTCCCGTAGCGGATGTAATCAAAAACTCGTCCTATTAGAGCCAAAGGAATAAATCCCACTATCCATAATCCTACAGTCTTTAAAACCTTGACGCGATCGCGGCTTTGATAGGCTATACAGCCTACTAGAAACAGAAAGACTGTCAGAACGTGAATAATACTGGTCATCCGGATCAAAAGAGCAGCACCCAGCGCTAGTCCACTGAGCGCAGCAAAGCTAGGACGTTGATGCTTCGCATAAGCTAAGGCGGCTGCATAACCTATAGTGACAAACAGCAGCAATTGATTATTCTGAAAAGGCTCTTGGGCATAGTGCAAAACCGTAGTACCCAGTAACCAAATGATACTGGTTAAACCAGCAATTCGTTCTTCAAATTCAAACAGCCTGAGCAGCCAGAAACAAGAGACTACAGCAGCAATATTTAATGGTACAAAAATTAGGAAGCTAATCGCCAAAACCCGAAAATCTTGTACCTCTATTTTCGGGAACCATCGATGCAGTTGAGTACCTAACCAGTCGCCAGGAAGCATTAGCATAGACTGTCCCACATCGTAGGCTATGTAACGCTTATTGCCCACCCCCATCACTCCAGCGCTGACATCGTCTCGAGATTTAGCTTGATAGCCTGGGGAAACTTCTTCAGTACCTGTCCACCAGGCATGAGCCATTTTCATCCTGAGATAGTTATCTATACTGTAGAATTTACCTGTGTTGATTACGCTAATCCACAACAAAGCAATCAGAGCTACTTTTGTAACTGATTTCATTTTTCCTCAAGCTACTGAATAAAACTCATCGTTTTGTATGCAAAAAACAGAACCAGATGCTAGTTCCGATGGCTAAAGTCAATACCGCTCCCCACACAGTAAATGCCCACTTGCGATTGAATCCAAACCGAACGTAGTTAAACGGTAGAAATGCTACTTGATGGCGGTATGTGAGAAAATACCTTTGGCTACGAGGCAATTGACTGATGTCTCCACTGATGCACCGTTCGGCGAACGAACTATTAGACAAGTAACTGTCTATCTGACAAACAATGTTAGTCACTCGCTGACCTAAGCGGAATTGAAAATAGCTAGACTCGGGTGGGACAAATAGATCCTGAGCAGGTTCCAGGGAGAAAACTAATATAACCGAGGCAATCTGCACGCAGATCGCTACTGCGAGAATTCCCCGCATCAACCAAATAGTCAACTTTTTGGCAGATAAGAGGTACTCCAGAAATAGAGCTATCAGCGGCATCAACAACAGGTGAACAGAGGTAACGTGATACCTAGCTGCCCATGCAGCTTCCCCATGCCAGAAATCCAGCCGACTGGTTATAAATATATGCAAAACAAGATTGAAAATCCCGCAGATCAAATACCACTGTATGTAAGGCGAAAATCTCTTCCACATGACAATGGCTAACACCAGGCAAGGCAACAGTAATGGATCGTAAATAAAAATACTTTTTACGGGTGAGAATAGCAACCCAAAAATACCAACATGGGGTGGCAAGTTCAAGGGATAATTTGCAGGCAGATCGGGCAGACCAGACCAAATTGGATCGGTGTACAATTGCTTTAAAGAGAAGCTCTGTCCATAAGTCCAAAAACTTCCGTAACGGATATAGGTCAAAATTCGTTCTAGCAAGGCCAAAGGAATAAATCCGACTATCCATAATCCCGCAACTTTGAGAATTTTTAGCTTGTCGCGGCTTTGATAGGCTATACAGCCGACTAGAAACAAGAATACGGTCAAAATGTGAATAGCACTCGTTATCCGAATCAGCAAGGCAGCACCCAGCGCTAGTCCACTGATAGCAGCAAAGTGAGGACGCCCGCCCTTGACACAGGCTAAGGCGGCGGCGTAACCGATGGTGACAAAGAGTAACAATTGATTATTTTGCTGCGGTACTTGGGCGTAGTGCAAAACTGTAGTGCCAAGTAACCAGCTAATACTCGCTAAACCAGCAATTCGCTCGTTAAACTCAAAAACCCTTAGCAGCCAGAAACATGAAACTACAGCAGCTACATTCAAAGGCACAAAGATGGCGAAGTTAACTACCAAACCCCGAAAATCTCTTTCCCCTACTTTTGGAAACCATCGATGCAGTTGAGTTCCTAACCAGTCGCCAGGAAGCATCAGCATCGCTTGTCCCAAGTCATAGGGTATATAACGCCTACCTCCTGCCCCCGTGGCTACAGAAAAGTACGCAACCCTACTATCCGGTCGATAATTGGGAGAAACTTCTTCCGTACCTGTCCACCAAGCATGAGCCATTTGCAATCTGAGATTTGCATCTGCGTTGATCAAACCTGTATTGATTGCGGCAATCCACAACAAGGCAATTAGCGCTATTTTTGTACTTTTTTTCATGAGCAGGAAGAAATAATTACAGGATTTTTTGTGACTATATTTCAGATTTTTTCTGACATTTTCTCACCTCCCTTGTATTACTCTTTAGACCGAGTGCGATAGTTTGTTGCTTAGTTATAGCCAAGGGCGGTAGGCAGGTTTGATCGCCTTACGCACTCCACATTCGCTTTCAGAATCTGTGGCTTTGACTGAATAGGAATAATTTAATTGGGGATGAAACTTAGAAGCATAGAGAAAATCATTAGGAGTTATACTAATGATACAAACTTCTTCCGCTGGAGAAATCTTATTTACAAGCTTAAAATCAACATGACGTTCGAGATGTTTTTCAAACGTGTAGAAGCTTGGTTTAACAGCAGAAGGCTTTCTGATTTGAAAAATCACCAATGTTAAAAATAGAACGCATATAATTCCCAAGTTTTTGGTGTCGAGCCATTTCAGATTTTTGGGCGATCGCTCTAAATGACATACCAGATACAAGTTCAAAGATACTAATGAGATCATCCAAAACATATAGTACCTAAGCTCGTGAGATTGAGGTATGAAAGCAGCAACCAAAGACATAATAATAACTAAAATGGCAGCAACTAAAGTTTCGCGAGAGCGATAGCGATAACATATATAACTGAAAAGGAGGATATTGAAGATAACATAAGCACCGAAAAAACCTCCCATTCTATGTTGAGAAGGATTTTTACTACCTTGATCTATTGACCAGGGGGCGCTGTTAATTTCTAAAACTGAATAAACCCACCGCTGAGGTCTAGAAGCGTTTTTTAAATAATCTGGAGAGTCTTGGTATAAGAGTTCCTTGTGATTTAAAACTATACCCATTATCTCTATTCTTAACGGATAAAATGGATTGCCATAAAAAACTATATTTTTCATGGGGGTGGCAAAAATCAACAGAGCAGCCAGGAAAATAGCAGGTACTATAGTCAGCAGCGATTTAGATGGCATTCTTCTGGCTTTAATTTCTTTAAAGCCTAACCAGATTAATTTGAATCCGACAAAGCATAAAATTAGAAGAACTACAGGAATTAACTGCATCTTTATATTGGCAGTACCAGTTGCTGCTAGGAAGATAACAAATAGATTGCGCTTAGTTAAAAAACCTCTTTGAGTATAGATTAGGTAAGTCATTAAAATCAGAATCGACAGGCATACATTAGCTGGTAAATCGACATAGCATGATGTTGCATGGATTTGAATCATGGGAACGGCTAGGAGTGCGATCGCTGATAAATAAAGAGGTACCTTAAAATAATATTTGAGAAAACAAATATATATAATTAAACTTAAAAAGCTCACTAAGTTTGCAGCTTGAACTCGCTGGAATACCACCCAAAATAATCCCTGTAAAAATTGTGCCAACAGGGGAAACCCATCATAACGAGCCTCAACAAAGTCTTGAAAAGCATAGGATATAGCTGGAACAATGCCCCAAATTCTGGCTGCAAATGGCAAATGATACCACCAGCTATCATACGATCGGTCTACATCAATTACACTCTTCAAAAACATTGATACTGTGACAATTATTGCGACTAAGTTTAGCAATGTTTTAACGTTAAAAATTTTCTTGTTAAATTCCATTTTTTTGTTTTTGATTGCAAAAATATTATCAAAGAAGTGGTTTGGTATGAACTCTGGTTGCTATCCGCTCATTTTGAGTATCCCTGGGATAAAAAATTATGATTTTATCTTTGTTACTTAGCCCGCCATCATCTTTGTTTGAATGGCTTTATCTTAACCAACAAAGCAAAACATGACAGTAGTAACGATTGCTAGTGTCAATACCAATCCCCAAACAATAAATACTAAATTTCGACCTTTAGTAAAGGAAAACGGTAGAAGAGAGATTTTCTTGATTAGAAGACCATTTACGTTGTAGTACAGCTTGGCTGTACACTGGTTGGAGAAAGAACTATTGATTAAACAAGCAATATTAGTTACGCGATCGCCTAAGCGAAACTCAAGGTGGTTGCGAAGCGTGGCAAAGAAAATTGGACCTGTCTCTGCCGAAGTTCGCAGAATAACCGAACTCATCTGAACTATGATGGCTAGTACAAGAAAGCCTCGCATCAGCCACTGGGTTAAACCTCTGACCAATAAAATGCGCTCTATCAACAGAGGGATTAGAGGAATAAGCAACAAATGAACCGAAGTGACATGATATCTAGCCCCCCAAGCAGAATCCCCGTGCCAAAAATCGAGCCTACTCGTGAGAAATATATGTAATGTAAGGTTGAAAATACCGTTAATCAGATACCATTGTATATATGGCGAAAGTTTCTGCCAAAAAACAATTCCTAACACCAAACAAGGCAAGAGTAAAGGGTCATAGATGAAAATACTTTTTGCCGGTGAGAATAGCACCCCAAAAATGCCAACGTGCGGTGGATTGATAAATGGAAAATTTTCAGGCAGTTCAGGCAAACCTGAAAAAATTGGCTCTGTATTCCATTGCTGGGCAGCCAACCTTTGTCCGCTAGTCCAAAAACTCCCGTAACGGATATAATCAAAAACTCTTCCTAGCAGGGCTAAGGGAATAAAGCCAACTATCCACCATCCCACAACCCTGAGAATCTTAAACTTGTCGCGGCTTTGATAAACTATGCAGCCTACCAGAAACAGAAATACAGTAAAAATATGAATAATACTGGTCATTCTGATTAGAAGAGCAGCACCCAACGCTAATCCACTGAATAAGGCCAAGTAAGGAAGCCCGCGACGCACGCAAGCTAATGCCGCAGCGTAACCGAGAGTGACAAACAGCAGCACTTGATTGTTCTGCTGAGGCACTTGGGCATAGTGAAAAACTGTCGTGCTAAGTAGCAAAGTAATAGTCGCTATTCCAGCAATGCGCTCTTCAAAGTCAAACAGCCTTAGCAGCCAGAAACAGGAAACTACAGCCGCTACATTCAGAGGTATAAAAATCAGAAGACTAACGACCAAACGTCGTAAATAATTGATCTCCATGCGCGGGAATATCTTGTGCAGTTGAGTTCCCAACCAATCACCAGGAAGCATTAATAAAGATTGACCCACTTCATAGGGGATATAACGTTTCCCTCCCACCCCTAATACACCAATATTTTCTAATCTAGATTTCGGTTTATAATCTGGTGGTAAAGAAATTTCTTCAGTTCCTGTCCACCAAGCATGAGCCATATCTAATCTGGCTAGAGTATCTCCGTAAATTGGGCCTGGGTTGATTGCTGCAATCCACAACAAAGAAATTAGCGCTACTTTAATAATAGTTTTCATCATCATGTTTTTCTAACTGCACAACATTTTGTCTAATTAACGCGATTCGAGAATTTATAAATTGCCGTAACGCCGCTTTCAAATACTTTATTGAAATGCTCGCTTTTGGCAATTTTGTTGTTAGTTTTGACATCTCTAGCAACTACATAAACATCATTTTTTTTTGATATTTTAGCTAATTTATCTACTGTATATTTGCTAATTTTATTGCTTGTTTTATCATAAAAATCACTTGCTACTGTTCTTCGTAAATCAGTTATTTCAGATGGGTAACCTTGCTCGCTAAGCAATCTTTTTGCAGTACTTGTCCATCCATCATTTTTTCCCCAACCAAAACTTTTCCGCCGAATATCCAAACCTATATACAGTTGTCGTCTTCCAAATACAGGAATTGTTAAGTATGAGTCTACAAATAAGGCATCAGGCTTAGTTTCACTACTTATATAGCTATACAAAGCATTCTCGTTCGGCTGCTTATGAAAAAGATACATACCCTTTTCGATATACGGATCGGTAATTGGTTTTTGACCGCTATCATAAAGAATGAAAGAACTCATTGGAATTAGAAAGATTGATAATAATATAAAACAAATTATTCTTTGGTTTGAGTACAGATCTCTAAAACAGAAGCTACTGAAAATACCCAAAGTAAAAAGACTGAGAATTAAGTATTTATATTCAACCCCGGTTGGAGAAGTCATAAAAATCCACATGAGAGCTGTTGTCACCACTATAGTTATTAATATAATTACAGATAGATTTGCGTTAAGTAGTATTTTAAGGAGGAGTTTTCGTTTCCAAAATATAATAATTAAAACAGGCAAAACAGTAATAAAATAGGTAAAGCTTTGGGTAAACAAATGTTGTTTTTTGAAAAGCGCTAAAGTTATTGCTGCGGTTTGTACCTTTCCTGTAGTAATTTGATGTAAATAGGGCAGTATGGGTACAATGCTTAAAACTATACATGCAATTAAGCCAAGGATTTTATTTAAAAATAATCGACCCTGCTGAAAATATATTACCGCACAGCAGGCTAAACTACTTGCAGCGATCGCCGGCAAATAAATTGGGTAAAAAAAACCTATACCCAGACTTGAAATAAAAACAGTAAAATAGTATATTTTACCCACTTTTACATGACAAAATATATGTAGAATAGAATAGATAAAAAGCGCGAATAGCAGTATACCAAACTGATTATTTGCCCCGCTAGATGCAAACTTAGAAATAACTGGTGTTGCTCGAATGTCCATCCTAAATAGTTTCACATTTACGAGAAAATTTATTTTGTTTAATCCCTCGGCAAACGGGCCTCTATGAACAAATGTTATACCAAATATTGACATAAATGCTGCAAACAATCCTGCTACTCTATCAGAGTATAAAAAAAGAGAAATTTTGAATACTAGAATCAATGTCAGCGCTAAAAAACAGAGATTCAACAAGGCAAAAACAGTTGCTGGAGATAGGTGAAGTAAAGACACTATACTCGCTACCAGAAGATGAGAACCCCAGGGGTATAGTAGTGGTTCTCCAGCTAAAATTGGGTTGTTGGGTGGTATACTTCCGTTGATAATTTGGTAAACAATACTGGCGTGTAAGAAACCATGCCAGTCATAAACACGAAAGTCTGGATATCGAAGATATATGAAAATTAAAGGTAGTATCCCAAGCAGTAAAAATATCCAAACGCCTAACTTGTGATTATTGATTTTGATCGCCCAGAAAAATGCTAGAGTGAGAGCGGCGCTAAGTACGATCGGTTGCAAATTATCCATATTTTTGTAACCCACTAGATTTTATAGTTTTTCTTTGGTTTGACCAAATTTATGTAGGTATAAATTCCCAAACCTACTAACGTAACGCTCCCTAATAAAAAGATTTGGGTGGCGGTAGCTGCTGCAATACCTCTTGCTGGTTCGTAACCAAATAAACTAACTGTGAAAGCAAAGGCATACTGATAAGTTCCAACAAAACCGGGAGCTGAAGGAACTAAGCTACTCAAACTTGCCACCCCCACCACAGATAACATTTCCTGCCAACCCAGAGATACATTAACTGCCTTTAATACCGACCAAAAAGTTATCCCCTCCAACAGCCAAATAATGAGCGAAAGATTGACAACTCTGCCGAAACCATTTCCACGCATAACGCTCAAGCCTTGACGAAAACTCTGTATTCGGCTGAGTATAGCAGGAGGTAAACGAGCTAACCAATCCTGTCTGGAATCTCTACTTAATAGCCAAAGTCCAATAAAAATGCTCAGGAAAAGCAGCGCACTAATTACTGTTAAACTATTCAGGAGAGCTTGTTCAGATACAAATAGTCGTCCGAGAACCAAACATAAAACTACAATTAATCCATCTAATACTCGTTCTACAAAAATAGAGCCAACAATAGCAGAACGAGAAAGTTGATAGCGCCTGCCAGCAAAATCTGCACGAAATAATTCACCTAAGCGAGCAGGCATGATATTATTCGCGGCATAACCCACTAGCAATGCTATCCCTACAGACTGGAAAGAGAGAGTTTTTACCTCGCTCAGCAACCTGCGCCAACGCGATATCCTGAACAAAAGGTCGGCAGTGTAAAATCCAAGGGCAATAAATAGCCATCCAACATTAGATTGGGAGAGGATTGTGTTTACTTGTTCTAAACTGGTTTGGCGCAGGGCTAACCATAAAAATATTGCTCCAATCGCAATCCCGATTAATCCACGAATAAAAGTTCGCCAGTGACCAGTAGTCATAAATTTTATGTGTCTTTTTCAAAAATCAATCTCAAAAGAACCACTCAACAGATGCTGCAAGTTAATTTTCCAAATAAAAAACTAGATTGGAAATTAGCCCAAACAGTCTGAAATGTTTTTTATACACTTGACTATCAGCCGGGAATAAACTTAACATGTTGCTCTCAGATAAAAGGTTTAAACTTTCTTCTTTTGAATAAAAAATATTACCAAGCCATTTTAGAATTGTCCGAAACCAGGAAGGGGGAAGCCAGTGAACTAGGGGCAACGCCGTATGAAATTCTATTGGATACCAGCGGTTAGGGGTGGTGATAAAACAGGTTCGACCAACGCGGCATAGTTCGCTAATAAAAGCACGCTGCTGATCGCGATTACCGACGTGTTCAATCACAGCGAAACTGACGACTAAATCAAAGCTTTTATCGGCAAATGGGAGACTTGAACCGTCTGTTTTAACAAAAGTTAACCCCGGATGTTCCTGTTCTAGAAAGGAGGCATCTTCTAAGCCAACTGCTGTAATATTTTCTGGGTATGGATATAATTTTTCAAAAAAATTGGATTCTTGACGCCGATCGCAAGTCACTCCTACGTCCAGAACTTTTTTTTCAGAGCTAAGATCTACTGTCTTAATCAATGAATTAAACATTTTTTTTCGAGCGTACCAAGAAATGTTACTAACTAGCCCACCAAAACCGGGCTGATTTTCGTAATATCCACTTTTTGAATTTGTAGTTTGGATCATATTTCTGTAATTTTTGCAATTGCCATATCAATCAGAGTAAACTTATGGGATCAGGGGGAGCATGTCAACGCAAGCAATTAGCTCTTCTGTGTAGGTTGGGTTTTACTTACGTTCAACCCAACAAACCTTGCCTTAGTTGGGTTTCGTGCTAAGTACCCAACCTACTCTCATTGACATGCTCCCCGATCAGGTGACTTGCGATCTTCGAGCTAAGTTAAGTCAAGTCGGGCAACAAAATGAAGCGATCGCTCAAAAATCCAACTCGCTGGAGCAGGATAAAGTCCCAAATTTTTATTCCATACCCCGATTTTTAAACCGAGTTTGTCGAAGACATTTAACCACTTCTGTTTAGACCAATAGTTATAAGGTAGTACCACGCCGTGGCGCTGATTGCCGACTTGATCCATAAACCGCAACGTTGGGGCAGCTAGCAATCCATTGCAGGTGTGATCTTTGAGGACAATAGCTTTTCGGGCAACACGCACCGCTTCGCGAAGTAAGATCGTTGGGTCTTCTGTATGGTGCAGCACATCAACAAACATCACTACATCAAAACTGCTATCACCATATGGAATTACCTTTCCATCAAACTCTGTGACAGAAATATGGGTTTGATTGCGTACTAAGACATCGATCCCTTGGATTTTAACACTGGGATGTTTCTCCCCGATCAAATGCGCTACTGAGCCGTCACCACAGCCAACATCCAACACTTTAGCATTTGCTGGAATCAGATCTGCTAAATGCTGGCTGAGTACGCTAACCCGTCGATTAAAAACATATTTTCCGTGAATTTGCTCAATAATAGTCATCGCCGTTTTAATCCTAATACGCTCAAAAAGAAGCTGGAAAAAATCACTTGAAAACCAAGCGCAAGACATGTCACTGATGGAATTACTATTCGCATTGTATTAGCTGGGTCTAATGCGCCAAATAAATTAGCTTTCCAAGTACTAAAAGCATAGATAGACCCAGCCATTCCAATTAACCAAAGTGCGTTGCCGACAATCAAGCCTACCTCTAGGTTTATATAGCGAAATACCCGCTTTAATCGGGAATCTTCAGGCAGCAGTCCCTCGCTGATGGCAAAGGCTTTGGTAAATATGGCAAAAGTTACTGTCTGGAAGCCGATAATAATCGCTGCCGATGAGTAAAGTAGCGTGTGTACTCTTGGAGTAGGTAAAAACCAAAAAGTACTTATTAAACCAAGCAATATCAGCAGCATTCCAGGATATAGGAACAGCCAGCGTGGACTGTAAAGCAGCAAAAATCGCAGGTGTCGCCAACCATCGCGCCAGCTACGCAGGTGGGGTGGACGACTGCGACCATCGGGGGATAAAGTTGTCGGTACTTCTGTAATTCGCAGCTTGTTTAGGGTTGCTTTCACCACCATTTCGCTGGCGAATTCCATCCCCGTCGTGCGTAAATTGAGTTTGGCGATCGCATCTCGATTGAATGCACGCAGTCCGCAGTGAAAATCCCCGCAGGGACTGGAAAACAACAATCGCCCTATTGCTGTCAGGACTGGATTTCCTAAATATTTGTGCAAAGGTGGCATCGCCCCCGGTTTGATGCCGCCTTTGAACCGATTTCCCATTACCAGGTCATAACCTTCTCTCAGCTTTTCAATAAATGGGGTGAGGTTAGTGAAATCGTAGCTATCGTCAGAGTCGCCCATAATTACGTACTTACCGCGTGCCGCGGCAATTCCACTCATGAGGGCGCTGCCATATCCTTTCGCTTTTACCCGAATAACGCGAGCATTCATTTGTTTGGCAATCTCTATGGAACCATCCGTACTGCCGTTATCGGCTACAACAATTTCACCAGAAATATTGTGTTGGGTTAAATACAATTGGGCTTTCTCGATACAAATTCCCAGAGTTTCCGCTTCGTTTAAGCAAGGCATGACGATGGAAACTTCAAGGAATGCCGTTTCGCTTGCAGGTACGCTTGCAGATGGGGAATTTAACATGTATTTCTCCTCCTCTGGATGCAGGAGATCTTTTGATTTTTAGCAGCTCCAAGTTCCGGCTTTTTGGGTAAGCAGATACACTCGACTATATGAAAACCGATTGAGCAACTTGGCTGTCTTAAGCTCTCAGGCAAAGATTTGCCAAAAGGTCAGAAAAAACAGGATTAGAGCATTAGCTCCAATTAACCCAGTTATATTTACCCGAAACCCTGTCGCTCCGGGTCTTAACACCACTAAATTCTTTGTGCCGTCAAATTGAGCTAAACTCTACAACGGTATACTTCCAAGGCGTTGTTAGCCTTTTAGGTAAGTAGACAAATCCTGATGTGTATTTGCTAGCTATCTTTGCACGAGTTTTCCGAGTTGGCAACCCGTTTTTCAGTATTTTTACTAAAACAATATATTTAGATATATTAAGTTGGGATAAATACCGATAAAACAGCCGCTGAATTACTGATGTCAAGCGAACTCTACAGATTTGAACAGATAAAAGATATCTTAAGCTAGATTAAAGTTTCTGTAAAGTTTTAAAATTTTGTCAAGTCAAACACAATCAATTTTAACGTAAAATGGTGTAGATAATTGTGAGTGCAAGAAGATCGCCCGCAACAACCCCTAGTTATGGACAGCTCCGATGGCGTCCGCCTTGGGCGCAGATATACGCCAATTGCCGTTGATCTAAATTTCTAGCAGCGGTAAAATCGACGCCTTTAACGCGAGCAGAAATGGAAATATCAGGCTGAGTTTGAATAAATTGATTTGGTGGGAGGGCGCGGGTGACTGCAAAAATAGCGCCCTGAAAATCTGCCTTTGCTACGTTGGCTCCCTGCAAATCTGCCATGCTCAAATCGGCGTTGCGGAAGGAAGCGCCTTGCAATTGAGCCTGGTTAAAATTAGTACCCGCAAGTCGGGTATCGCTGAGATTGGCATTTTCCAGTTTGGCGCGACTCAAATTAGCTCCAGATAGATCGGCACCTCGCCAGTCGGATACCCTCAAGTCGGCAGACTCAAGTTGAGTCCCTACTGCGCTCACCCGCCCCAAAAGCGCCCCTTGTAAATTCGTTTTGGTTAAGTTGGCTTCGGTTAAATCGGCACCCGTTAAGCTGGCATTTTCTAGGGTTGCTTGTTGTAGATTCGCCCCGATCAGCTTGGCGCTGCTAAGCTTAGCACCAGTCAGACTTGCTTGGGATAAATTCGCCCGATTCAGAATTGCGTGGATCAGGTTAGTATTTTCCATTGAGACGTTGTTTAAGACCGCGCCGGACAAGTTTGCTTCCTTGAGATCGGCACCACTTAAATCGGCAAACGAGTCATCAAAGGTGCCCAAATGCCCATCCTTACCTGCGCCCCAAAAGCGACTGCCTTCCAAACTAGCACCTGTGAGGTTAGCTGCCTGGAAATTTACCCCGGATAAGTCGATATTGTCTAACACCAGAGCGAACAAAGCCTGGGTGTCTGTGCTTTGGCTGAGATTGGTGCGACTGAGGTCGATCGCATTGAGATTGTTGCTGTCTAGGGTGAGAATATTGGCGATCGCCACTTTTGTCACCGCGAGTCGCTGTTGCACTAACTTATATTCTTGCGGGTCAACATCGTAGCGCTCTTTCTCCAGCTGTTGGCTTAAAGATTGATTCAATCGCTGCAACTCTGATAAACCTACTGTGCCAATTCTGACAAACACTTGCTCAATTGCCGCGATCGCCGCTGGATTTTGTTCTTGGTTCAACAAATCCGCCAATAATCGCACTACTCTTGCGTCATCTTCCGCCGCTCCCAATGCCAAGATCGCCGCTTGTCGCTCGGCGGGTGCAGCCGTTGTGGTGGCGCTCAGTTGCTTCACCAGGGCGATAAACACCTGATTTTTCTGCTGCTCTAACGCCCGCCGATTCGCCTGATTTTGAGTATAAATCTGTAGCCCCACATAGCTGCCCCACAAACCAACCAAAGTAGCCAAAGACACCGTCAGCCAAGCTTGTAATGAGTGGTTTTCCGCCTGCCACTGAGTTCTATTTTTTACGTTTACTGAATCAACTTGCTGGTAAAAGTGCGGATGGCGGTCTAAATGATGAGTTTCTAGGGGTGAGTTTGGTGCGGGATGGGGTTGTGTTTGATGAATACCGTTGCCATCGGTTTGATTGAGCCAGCGGGGGGGTGCTGGCGGAAACCCGATGGTAGCGATGGGAAGCGTTTTATCGGCATCGATCGCCCGCGTTTTTGCCAATCTGTCGTGGAGCGTGCGCCTTTGGGAACATAATAGGGCGATCGCTCCCGCACCTAGCAGCATGAACCCGCTCAGTACAGCCATGACGCTTAAGTTGGGATAGCCACCGACGTAGCGCCAAATCAAAAAAGCCGTGCCGACAGGTATTCCCCAGCGACCAATTGCTTCCCGTACCAAAACCCGCGCCAAACCGGGAGGCGTCCCCAAGATTGTGACGACCTTAACGCCAAACCAACGTTTGGGAAGCGTTTGGCCTGTTTTTCCCAGCCGATATAGTTGCCAGGTTCCCAATGCCAGGGGTGCAAAGAGAGCCGCCGTCCATAAGACATTGGTAGCAGGGGTTACCTGTTGGTTTTGCCGAGCGGGGAGAGCCAGAGTTTGAGCGATCGTTTTATAGGTCGTCGCCAGCACCGGATTGAGCGGTGAGCGACTGTCGTAGCTTTGGGCGTATAAACCGATGCTGAAGGGAACTACTGAGCTGGTTACAATCAGGGAGACTTCCACCACCGAGGCGCCGCACCGGCGAAGCGAGAGCGATAAAGAGTGCGTTCGCGCCTGCTTGGTCGTAAGAGATGGATCGGTGCCGTTCCTCTGGATAGGGATAACCATTCAAGAACACTTTTCAGACAGTGGCATTTAGGGGTGAATCTATCACATCCGGAATATTTCCAGAGGGGGAAAATACAAGCGATACCGATGACGGCACGCAAGCGCGAATCGCACCCGTGCTTGCTACTCTTCTAATTGTTTAGGTAAAACCTCAACCGCTTGCACATCAATCGTCCCTGGAGGCGTCAGGCGTTTAAAACGACCACCTTCGACTTGGAGGGGTTCGCCGCAGTTGGGACAGCTAAGCTGAGCTTGATTCAATCCGGTGAATTGATAGCTGCAAACCGGACACTGGTCTTCAATCAAGTTACGTTGCAACCACCAGCGCAGCCCAAAAAACGCGATCGCTGGGACTGCAAGCACTAATACAAGCAAAATCAGCAACGACTTAACCACCCACCCCAGTCCAACAGATAAGAGCATCCACAAAAATACCAGGACTGCGAGCCAGCAGCCAAAGCCTGAAAGATCGAATTGAGAGGTGTTGAGGCGCATGTTCCGCATCTCGTTGGTTCTGCCTCTAGCATAGCGAGAGGCTAAGGGCTAAGGACATCGGGCATTGAACCCATTCTCGATGCCCTTAGCCCGCGATGCATCAATCCAGCAGTTCTTGTAATCGCTGAACGAACGCATCTCTACCAAACTGGGCTAGCGTCTGCTGTCGCAACCATTGACCGTCACAACGCCGGTCTTTCCCAGTCAGGATTTCCATACACGCCGCCGCCACAGCGACCGGATCGCGGTGGGGGACTCGCCACCCCAAACGCCCGTCCTGCAAGGGATCGGCACTGCCGTCACTATCGCCGGATAGCACAGGGATACCGCAAGCCATCGCTTCTAAGTAGACAATGCCAAATCCTTCTTGAGAAGGCATGACATAGGCATCAGCGAGGCGATAGTGTTCGACCAAATCTTTTGTCGGGACGAATCCGGCAAATACAACTCGGTCAGCTACGCCCAAATCTTTTGCCAGTTGGGCTAGGCGGGGTTGGTCGTCGCCGCGACCGATGACTAAATACTTAACTTCTGGGTACGCTGCCGCGATTTGTGGCAAGGCGCGAATCGTTACATCTACACCCTTATAAATATCCCCCGACCACAGGCGCGCAACGGTCATTAAGACCTTAGCACCGGCGAGGTTGTACTTTTCAATTAACCCTGGGTTTTTCTTACTTGGGGTAAAAGCAGCACCATCGATGGCACAGGGTAAAATCTTTACCTTGTGGCGGTCGAGGTGATTGGCAATGCAGGCTTTGTCGCGACTGTAGCGACTGATCGTCCAAATCTCGGATGCCTGCTGTAAAGCTTTTTGGTAGGGTAATGGGAGGGGCTGCCACACCTCTTTGCCGTAGGTCAAGACGGTGTAGGGAATCCCAAGGGTTTGGCAGATTGCTTGTACTAACGGTGCCAGGTTAATGTGACCGCAAAAAACGCGGCTTGGTCGCCGCCACCACAAACAGCGGAGTAGTTCCGCAGAGAGTCGCGCTCGCCCTAACATGGGGGAGCGGGTCTTGAAGTAGTGAAATTTGAGGGCGGGGTCACCAGGCTCGTTGCCTTGATTGTCAAACGGATTGTCGCATCCTGGTGCGTCTCGCAGCAAGAATGTTTTGGCATTCGGCAAATCTGACAAAGCGAGGTAGGCGCGAAAAATGTCTTTGACGTAAGACTGAATGCCGCCCTCGCCAGCAAAAATTTCCAGGAATACGAATACGTGGTTGATGCGGGCATCAACCGTTTGAGGCCATTGTTTCTGGTATTTAAGTACCGATTCAGCGATTTGGTTCATGCAAGCTCAACAGGTGTGTTACCGATCTGATGGCACCCATTCCAACTCCTTTGATCTCCATTTTTCCCACAAGTTCCCTCAAACTAACTTTACTTTAGTTGAGGGACTTTTTGGTTGTGGTTAATTTTTTCTGGAAAGTCTTAATTTAATACTAACTAACGCGGGACACTACGAACTGATAACAAGTCCAATTCGATCTTAAAAATCAAAGGCGGTAGGTACTTCTAGGGTAAGCTATACAGATAACTTATAGCTATTCTCAAAGTTTTCCCGGTGGGTGATTTTCAGGTTCGCTACGGGTACTCCTGCTGATTTTCAGGGAAAACCCCCAATAGCGCGATATGCCTCCCTGTCGCTGATCGCGCCAGGGTTGTGTTTTTTTAAATTATCCCCAGAACTCAACAGAGAATCAGGATGCGTTGGCGCTTGCTGGGAAAGGAGGCAGATCGCGATGAGTAAGCGGGCATTACCACAAGCCTCTTTTACCGCTGGGTCGTACCGTCATCCAATTTGTTTTCGCTAAAGCCAACTGCTCTTCTGTGAGTCTGGCGCCGGTGAGATTCGCTCCACACAGGTTTGCACCCCGGAGATTCGCATTGCTGAGATAAGCATAACTGAGGTCTGCTCCTCTCAAGTCTGCCCCTTCCAAATCGGCATAGCTCAAGTAAGCCCTAGCCAAGTTGGCTTCTCGCAGAATCGCATAATTTAAACTTGCCCGCCCAAAATCGGCCTCGTATAAATTTGATCCAGTCAGATTTGTTCTGTTTAATTTAGCTTGGTGGAAAATTGCTCCTGATAAAGTGGCCTTTTGCAGGTTTAATAGACTGAGATTTTGTTCGGCAAAGTCTCTTCTACCTTTGGAATAGCCTGTTTGCACTTCTTGGGCATCTAATTTGCGCGGTATTCTGGTTTGTTTTCCGGGGGAACCGCCGCTGGCAATTGCGCTTCCAGTCGCGGCTTTGGGGCGGTTAGCTCGATGTCCGCTAATTCCAGATTGAAAATCGGTTCCTTCTAAGCGGGTGCGCCTTGCCCGAATCGCCATTGCCGCCTTGACCACAGAAGGTGTGGATTGGGAACCCCCGGAGATGCGACCCAATCCCCCAGACAGCATGTTGGATTTATTGGCATAGGGCTGGTAAATAGTAGAAGGTTGAGTTGCCATCCCCTGAGCCAGGCTATCTAGATAAGGCTCCAAATCTAGGGCTCTGAGGACATCATTTGCCGACTGGTAGCGATGGCGAACCGATACTTCCAGCATTTTGCTCAATACGTCCTCCATATGCTTGCTGACGTGGATGTATTTTTGCCAGAGCATTTCTCCCGTTGCCGGATTGTATTCTAGGTCTTTGGGAGATTTGGCGCAAAGCAGGTAAACGCAAGTCACTCCCAAGGCGTAGATATCGCTGGCGTATACCGGACGCATTGCCATCTGTTCTGGGGGCGCAAATCCCGGAGTGCCGATGGCGTAAGCGGTTAGAGCGGTTTGATCTGATAGCGAAGCTGCGTTGTTGACTTGGTTTTTCACTGCCCCAAAGTCAATTAGAACCAGCTTGCGGTCTTGATGGCGACGAATCAAGTTAGCTGGTTTGATGTCCCGGTGAATCACCTGCTGGCTGTGGATGTATTCCAGCACCGGCAGCATCTCGCTGAGGAATTGTTTGATCCCCTCCTCGCTAAACGGTCCGTTGAGTTTAACTTCCCGCTGTAGCGTCTCGCCTAATACGTACTCCTGGACTAGATAAAATTGTTGATGGGCTTCATCTTCAAAGTAATCCAGCAGTTGCGGGATTTGCGGATGACTGCCAATCCTTCCCAGGGTCTCGGCTTCGCGCTTGAACAACTCCCGCGCCATTTTAAATACCTGTGGCGTCGTCGCCGAGGGGCGCAGTTGCTTGATGACGCGAGACGGTTCACCCGGTAGACTCTCGTCTATGGCTAAAAATGTGGCTCCGAAGCCACCTTGTCCCAAGGGTTTTCTCACCCGGTAGCGATCGCGCAGCAGCAGGTTGGAGCCACATGCCAGACACCGATCGACATGGTTTGGGTTTTCGGGATGGGAACAGGCTGGATTTAAGCAATAGCTCATTCAGCATCACTCGCTTCAAGTATCGGTTCAGCAGTCAATGAAGTGCCCTGTTTCCATTATCTGGGCAAGCATCAATAAATACAGTGCTATTCGTACAATCAATTCTTTAAAGAGTTGATGAAGTAGCACTAATAGGGATTTAACTGTTTTCTAAATCACCGAGTAATTACCCACAGTGAAATTACTGAATAGGTTTCCTGATCGCATATAGAATGCCCAAAAGGATGGAATAATTAACAGCAAGCTCATGGCAGAGCAATTAACTTGTCATACCACGCCTTGGGTGTAATTTAAAAGTCCTACCGCCAATCTAACAGTTCAGGTCAGTTAAATGCTAGAGGAGCAGAGGGGCTATGGTGATGGGGAGATGGGGAAATGAGGGAGATGGGGAGATGAGGCAGATGAAGAAGACTCTTGAAGTAGAAGTAATTTCTTCATCATCTTCATCACCTCCATCACCTTCCCCATCTCCCCTGCTCCCCTGCTTCCCTGCTCCCTTGCTCCCTTGCACGCCCGCACAAGCAGCTCACCTATCTCCCCGCTCGCGCAACTAATATAATCAGGTTTGTATTGGAAAATCCAAGCAAGTTAATGCGTATCTCTCTCAACTGGCTAAAGGAACTGGTCGATTTCACCGCAACGCCCCAAGAGTTGGCTGCAACGCTGACTATGGCTGGGTTTGAAGTGGAAGATATTGAAGATCGTCGCACTTGGGCGCAAGGGGTGGTTGTCGGCAAGGTGTTGGACTGTCAGCCCCACCCCAATGCAGATAAACTGCGGGTTTGTCACGTAGATATCGGGCAAAAAACGCCTTTAAATATCGTCTGCGGCGCTGCCAATGCCCGCGCCGATATTTACGTGCCAATCGCTACGGTAGGGACTCACCTACCCAATGTCAATCTGACGATTCGCCCTGCGAAGCTGCGGGGCGTACCCTCTGAGGGGATGATCTGCTCCCTCGCCGAGTTGGGACTGGAAAAAGAATCCTCTGGCATTCATATTTTTGAGTCGGATTTAAAACTGGGCAGCGACGTGCGCCCGCTGCTGGGTCTGGATGATGTAATTTTAGACATTACTGCGACTGCCAACCGCGCCGATGCCTTGAGCATGGTGGGAATCGCGCGGGAGGTAGCAGCTTTGACTGGTGCCACCCTCAAGCTACCAGAAGTCCCGGAAATTATGGTAGAGGGGCTCAAGAGCAGGGGAGCTCTTGAGAAAGCTGCTTCTGGTTTGATGCTGAAAATTGAGGAGTCTCAAGCTTGTCCTGCTTATATTGGGACGGTTATCGAACAAGTTAAAATTGCTCCTTCTCCCGCTTGGTTGCAACAGCGCCTGACTGCTGCTGGGGTGCGACCGATTAACAATGTTGTCGATGTGACTAACTATGTGCTGTTGGAGTGGGGACAGCCGCTGCACGCTTTTGACCGCGATCGCTTATTAGGTATAGCAGGTACTGAAGATAAATCATCTAAACCCCTGACTATTGGCGTCCGCTTTGCTGCCTCTGGAGAAACCCTCAAAACCCTTGACGGTCAATCTCGCACCCTGCAACCACAAACTCTGCTAATTACAGCCAACAACCAGCCTGTAGCCCTTGCAGGCGTCATGGGCGGTGAGGAAACTGAAGTCCACGCCGATACCCAAAACTTGGTTCTAGAAGCCGCATTATTTGAACCCGTAGCTATTCGTCGTTCTGCACGCAGCGTCGGATTGCGGACTGAGGCATCTTCCCGCTACGAACGCGGCGTCAACTTCGCAGAATTGGAAGTCGCTTGTCGTCGCGCCCTGGGGATGCTCGTCGAGTTGGCAGGCGGGGTGCTGGTCGAGCAAAAAATTGCCGACGCCCGTCCTAACCAATCTGCCTGGAGTCGCTCGATCGCTTTGCGCCTCGACCGGGTTAACCAGATTTTAGGGCCAATTGTCCTAGGCGATGATGTCGGCGAACTGCAACCCCCAGATATCAACCGCATTATTACGGCTTTGGGATGTAAAATTGATAACAGCAAAGATGAAAAAGTTTGGCAGGTAACGGTTCCGCCCTATCGCTATCGCGACTTGGAGCGGGAAATCGATTTAATTGAAGAAATCGCCCGTCTTTACGGTTACGATAATTTCTGCGATGATTTGCCGCAAGAAACAGAAGCAGGCTATCTTTCCATTGACCAAGAACTAACGCGGAAATTGCGAGAAGTTTTCCGCGCCGCCGGACTAACGGAATTAGTGCAATACTCCCTGGTTAAACCGGGTGGGGATAAACAAATTGCCCTGGCAAATCCTTTGTTTGCCGAATACTCGGCGTTGCGAACCGATTTGATCTCCGGATTGATGGATGCGTTTCAGTATAATCTGGAACAAGGCAATGGGGCGTTGAACGGGTTTGAAATTGGTCGGATTTTCTTTTGCGATGAAGATGGTTTAATGGAAGCCGACGCGATCGCAGGGATTTTGGGAGGCGATCGCACAGTCGGTCGCTTTCCGCGGGGCGGAAGAGAACAACCCATGTCTTGGTTTGAAGCGAAGGGCGTCCTGGAGGGCGCCTTCCGCCGACTAAATTTAGCAGTGGAATATCAACCGGATCGCCGCGATCCGCGCTTGCATCCGGGACGTACCGCGTCGCTTTGGGTGCAGGGTAACCGATTGGGAACGTTTGGACAACTCCATCCCCAGTTACGTCAAGAACGAGGTTTACCAGATGCGGTTTATGCGTTTGAACTCGATCTGGATGTATTGCTGGACTCGCTGGATGGAGAGGAAAATCTGACGCCTGCATTCCGCCCTTATTCCACTTTCCCAGCATCGGACCGGGATATTGCCTTCTTTGCACCGACGCAAATATCGGTGGCGGAATTTGAACGGGCGATATCTAAAGCTGCTGGCACTTTACTAGAGTCGGTAGAAGTGTTCGATGAATATCGCGGCGAAAACGTGCCAACTGGACAGCGGAGTTTGGCATTTCGGATTGTATATCGCGCCAGCGATCGCACTCTCACCGACGCCGATATCGAACCCGTTCATCAAAAAGTACGGGAAGCGTTGGTTGATAAGTTCAATGTCAATCTTAGAAGCTAATTGCTAATTGCTAATTGCTAATTGCTAATTGCTAAAAATTTTACCCATTAGCCATTACCTATTAGCCATTAGCCATTAGCCATTAGCCATTACCCATTACCTATTACCTATGCCTAAATACGTGATGTGGGGAAGTTATTGCGAGGATGTCCTGGAAAAAAGGGCGCCCTACCGACAAGCTCATTTAGATGGACTTGCCGCCCAAAAAGAATCCGGTGTTTTAATTACAATTGGACCTACCAAAGATTTAACTAAAGTCTTTGGCATCTACGACGCTGATAGCGAAGACACCGTGCGCCAACTGGTTGAAAATGACCCTTATTGGAAAAACGGCATTTGGACAGAATACGAAATCCGCGAGTGGATTCAAGCGATTTAGCAATTGGTAATGGGTAATGGGTAATAATTTAACCAATTAGCAATTAGCAATTAGCAATTAGCAATTAGCAATTAGCAATTACCCATTACCGCTCCATCAACCATTCTGTCCGCAATTTGTCAATTGCTTGTTCTTTAAGTTTGGCTTCTACTTCGATCCAGGGGGCATTGCGGTAAGCACTTGGCATCACTGTTATCAAGTCGCTGTGGTGCGGATCGTTGAAAGATTCGCTGCCGTTAGAGATGTGTACTAATTGCCATTGTGGATCTGGCCAAGTTGTGCTTGCTGCTGCTAACATTTCGGCAACACTGGGATGTTCGTAACTGTCTAAATGTTCGTGAATAACGTGATGGTGGGCGTCAAATACCATTGGTACGCCTGCGGCGCGACAAATTTCCAGAATTTCTGCGGCGCTGTAGGCGTATTCGTCGTTTTCTAGGGCTAGACGCGAGCGGATGTTCTCCGGTAAATTGCGGATAACGCCGATCAGTCGTTCTGCCCGATCTGACTTGCCTCCGTGTATTTCCATAACTGCCCAGGGCGATCGCTCTAACCCCAACATGTCAAATATACGGGCATGTAGCCCTAAAATCTTGGTACTGTTCTCGATTACATCGGGTTTATCCGAACTTAGTACCACAAATTGATCTGGGTGAACCACGATACGGATACTTAGATTTTTGGCGCGATCGCCCGTCTGTTGCAACTGTTCCGTAAATTCACTTAAAATATCCTCGCCTAAAGGATCGTCGGCAAAGGGGAATAAGGCAGAGGTGATGCGATATAAGCGAATGTTGTGGGTGTGGCAAAATGCGATCGCATTGTTGAACCGTTTGAGGTTTTCTGCATACAATTCTCGCAGTACCCGCTGTTGTTCTTGTGGTTGCAAGCTCAACAGTCGCTTGCGGGTTAGTGCTTTATAACGGACTTGTTCTGATGCCGTAATGCAAACTAACCCTAATTTTGGCACTGTAATAACTGGGGAGGAAGCGATCGCGATTGTGTTCATTGCTGGGCGTGGGAACTAGGGGCTAGGGGTTAGGGGTTAGGGGCTAGGGAAGAGGGAATACTATTCGGTTAACCTCTCCCCCAGCCCCTCTCCGGCAAGGAGAGGGGTGTTTTTTTTGCACCAAGTAGCTGGTAGTTGTAGT
Source organism: Microseira sp. BLCC-F43 (assembly GCF_041929235.1). Taxonomy (NCBI): domain Bacteria; kingdom Bacillati; phylum Cyanobacteriota; class Cyanophyceae; order Aerosakkonematales; family Aerosakkonemataceae; genus Microseira; species Microseira sp. BLCC-F43. The sequence goes on along the minus strand of NZ_JBHFNP010000005.1, from coordinate 3,460 downwards.
TACCCGCTTGTACCTGCCTCTCCGGCAAGGAGAGGAGTGTTTTTTTTGCACCAAGTAGCTGGTAGTTGTAGTTACCCGCTTGTACCTGCCTCTCCGGCAAGGAGAGGGGTGTTTTTTTGCACCCCCCTTCCCTTGCAGGGAAGGGGGGCTGGGGGGGATAGGTCGGTGTAGAGAACAATTAAGCAGGCTTATTCCTCGTTTTCGACTTTTTTGAGCGATTCTGGTTTATGGGCGGCTTCTTTCCCCGTTTTGTCGCTAACTACGAGGTATTCTGGGTTATCTTCGCTGGCGGCGACATGGTATCCTTTGATATCTGTGGGGGATGTTAGCTTTTTCTTCACCGTGCCAGTTGTAGTGCCTTGTGCGGTGTTCCACTCTACTTTGTCGCCTTTTTTGAATTGTTCTGTCACGGTTTACCTCCTGTTGTTTAACGACCCTTCCACTTGTTACATTATGTTAAGACAAACCGGGGGAAACATCAGTCGAAATATAGATTTGAGCCAGGGGGCATTGAGCATACCAATTACCAATTACCAATTACCCATTCCAATCCCTAGTAAAATATCCCTCGTAATTGTTTCTTGTTCTGCCATGCCTTCTGAAACTACTCCAGATCTTCAAACGACTACAGGTGCAGATGCGATTGATGTTGCGATCGCAAACGGCATCGACTTCGACGGTTCTCCGATTCCAGCAGAAAAACTCGATCTGTATAATCAGGTGATGGCGCTAGAAGCAGGTCGCCAGCGGAGTGGGGTGAGTAATACCATGCGATCGCGCATCGTTCGCATCGGTGCCAAGCACATTCCCCAAGATGAACTCAACCAAAAGCTAATAGATGCTGGCTTTGCGCCCCTGAAAGACAAAGAAATTGCCTTCTTTTATGGCGGCAAGTAACAGCAACAAATAAACAAATTTCATTTTAAAACTAGACGGCAGGGAGATTTCTGCCGTCAGGTATTTTTTATATAAGTAGGGGCGGGTTTTACCAACAACTTTTACCAGCAACACATAACTTAACTAAACCCGCCCCCCGCGTGGGATAACGAGTGCATAAAACGCGATATTAAAAAAGTTAAAATAATAAGCCTCCGATCGCCGGTCCAAGGTAAACTAATTTTTGCCTATAAAGCTGCAAGTTTTCTGCCTCAATATCCCCAAAATAAAAAAAACCATGAATCAAAACAACAAACAAGCTTATTGGCGAGCCAATATAGCGTTGATTCGCAACCTACTGCTGATCTGGGTTTTTGTTTCGCTTGGATGCAGCATCTTGCTGGTACAACCTCTGAATAACCTGAAACTGGGTAGCATTCCCCTCGGTTTTTGGATCGCACAGGAAGGCGCAATTTACTTGTTCGTTGCGCTGATTTTTGTCTATGCCTACCAAATGGACAAAATTGACCGTAAATATCTGAAAAATAAGGATAATTAACGCAAGTTGCTGGCTAATAGCTAATAGCTAATTGCTAATTGGTAAGATCAGTAATATAGCCAGGAATGACGCAAATCAACCGGGTTTATCTGAAATAAATTTCCGAAAAAAATGGTGGATGGCATTTGTTATTTCCATTAGCTAGCAATTAGCTAGCAATTAGCTAGCAATTAGCAATTAGCTAGCAATTAGCAATTAGCAATTAGCAATTAGCCCCATGCGGGAAACAAAAGTTGAATACCAAGTTCGTGTTTTGAGGTTCAATAATGTCAGCAGAAGTTTGGACGACTGTATTAGTCATTCTTTCATTCATTGTTTACATCTATATCGGATGGCGATCGCGCGTACAAGATACTAAAGGTTTCTTTGTCGCCGATCAAGGGGTTCCCTCCCTGGCAAATGGCGCTGCTACGGCGGCGGATTGGATGTCTGCGGCTTCGTTTATTTCAATGGCGGGGATTATTTCATTTTTGGGCTATGACGGGTCGATTTTTCTGTTAGGTTGGACGGGGGGTTATGTGTTGCTGGCACTTTTGCTTGCCCCCTATCTCCGCAAGTTTGGTAAGTATACTGTGCCGGATTTTGTCGGCGATCGCTACTACTCAAACGTAGCACGCTCGGTGGCAGTAATTGCAGCGATTTTCGTTTCGATGACTTATGTCGCCGGACAGATGCGAGGAGTTGGGATTGTCTTTAGCCGGTTTCTCCAGGTAGACATCGAAACTGGGGTAATTATTGGCATGGTAATTGTTGCCTTTTTCGCGATTTTGGGCGGGATGAAAGGCATCACTTGGACGCAGGTGGCACAATATATTGTGTTAATTGTGGCGTATTTAATTCCAGCGATCGCTATCTCTACCCACCTAACGGGTAACCCAATTCCCCAACTCAGTTTCACCTTCAGCGACATTGTGGAAAAGCTCAATCGCATCCACCTTGACCTGGGTTTTCCAGCTTACACTCAACCCTTTGCTAATAAACCGATGATTGACGTGCTGTTTATCACGATTGCACTGATGGTGGGTACGGCAGGTTTACCTCACATTATCGTCCGATTCTATACAGTTCCAGATGTTAAAGCGGCGCGATGGTCGGCTGGTTGGGCTTTGTTATTTATTGCCATTCTTTATACTACCGCTCCCGCCCTCGCTTCTTTTGCTCGCTACAACTTAATTGATAGTTTGCACAACAAAACGATTGAGGAGGTAAAACAACTCGACTGGGCGACGAAGTGGGAAAAAACTGGTTTGTTGGCATTTGACGACAAAAATGGAGATGGACGCTTTCAACTAACGCCTAGTAAAGAAACGAGCGAAATTAAGATTGACCGAGACATTGTGGTGCTTTCCACCCCTGAAGTGGCAAAACTCGCTCCTTGGGTGATTGCGTTAGTTGCAGCAGGAGGATTGGCAGCTGCTTTATCAACTGCATCGGGGCTGTTGTTGGTGATTTCCAGTTCTATAGCCCACGATGTTTATTATCGCATGATCGATCCTCATGCTTCCGAGTCGAAACGACTATTTGTGGGGCGAGTAATGGTGGGGATTGCGATTGCAATTGCCGGTTATTTTGGCATCAATCCCCCCGGATTTGTCGCCGAGGTGGTTTCTCTCGCCTTCGGTTTAGCAGCGGCTAGCTTTTTCCCCGCAATTGTGCTGGGGGTGTTTGATAAGCGTACTAATAAAGAAGGTGCGATCGCTGGCATGATTCTGGGTTTAGTTATCACCAGCATCTACATCTTTTCGGTTAAGTTTGGCGGAATGCAACCTTTGTTTGGGATTTCCGCCGAAGGGTTTGGTACTGTTGGTATGGTGCTGAACTTTATCGTTACCTTGGTTGTTTCTCGCTTCACGCCGCCACCTCCCCCAGAAGTGCAAGCATTGGTAGAAGATTTGCGGACACCAGAACACGAACCGCCTGCATTGTCTGACATTGGTGAAGAACAGTTAGATTAATGAGGTACACCTTTGTTTGTGTAGCGGGACCCAAAAAGTTGGGGGGACCACAAAAAAAAAAAAAAAAAAA
>NZ_JBHFNP010000049.1:0-71615 GCF_041929235.1 Microseira sp. BLCC-F43 | reverse complement strand
TTGGGAAGGGGGGTTGGGGGGATCGATTTTATAAATAGCAACTTGAGTTACATATAGAAACAGGGAAGAAATCCCCCTTACCTTCTCTTAAGCCCCCCTTGGGAAGGGGGGTTGGGGGGATCGCTTTTATAAATAGCAACTTGAGTTACATATAGAAACTTTGCGTAAGTCTTGTATCAGTTAAAATAAAGAGCGAACTATTAACCGTAAATCATCATGCAAACAGACTCGGTAAAACCCAATTCTAATTTAGCGATCGCACCCTTTCGCAAAAAGCTTAAGTCTGCCCTAACCAAGCGTCAGATCTCCGTTTTGCAAATTAACTTAGGCAAGCGCTGCAACTTAGCTTGCAATCACTGCCATGTAGAAGCCAGTCCTAAGCGAACCGAAGAACTTTCCCCAGAAATTTGCGACCAGCTAATTGAGCTTATATATAAATTTCCGCAAATCAAAATAGTTGACTTAACTGGCGGCGCGCCGGAAATGCTTTATGGTTTCAAACCGCTAGCAGAAGCAGCGCGAAAAACTGGAAAGCAAGTCATTGTCCGTTCTAATCTAACTATTTATTTTGAACTAGGTTTTGAAGATATTCCTGAATATTGCGCCAACCATCAACTGAGAATAGTTGCTTCTCTTCCCTGCTATTTAGAAGATAACGTCGATAAAATGCGCGGAAATGGGGTTTATAATAACTCAATTCGGGCGCTGCAATTGCTAAATCAATTGGGATACGGTCAAAACCCAGACTTAATTTTAGATTTAGTTTATAACCCGCAAGTTCCCACCACAGATACTTTTTCCTTGACTCCCAATCAAGTCAAGTTAGAACAAGATTACAAAGCATACCTGAAAGAGCATTTTGGCATTGCTTTCAACAACCTGTTTACGATTACCAATTTACCCGTCGGGCGCACTAAGTTTCATCTGGAACATCGAAAGTTATCTAAGCCTTACTTACACTTTTTAGAATCAAACTTCAATTCCGATACCGTGGAAAATTTAATGTGTCGAGATGAACTTTCTATCGATCATTTAGGTAATATATACGACTGCGACTTTAACCAGATGGAAAATTTACCCGCCAAACTCCCTAGCGGTGAAACTCTAACCGTTTCCAAATTGCTGGCAGCTGGTAGTTTAGATTTAATTGACGAGATTCAAACAGCACTCTACTGTTATGGTTGCACGGCGGGGTGCGGTTCCAGTTGCGGCGGCGCGTTGGTTTGAGCTTGCTCACCTACTCATTGCAAAAATCTGTTCGGCTGTAAGAGTTAAATTGGGAAACAAGCGGGACTCAATTCGCTCTTGCTCTCTAAAAATCTTACCTGGCAAATATTCACCATTCTCCAATTGATAAATCGTAATTGTTGGCTGCTTTGGCGAACCGATAAAACGAGTTCCGCCATAGGCAGCGTAGTCCACAATTATGTACTCTAAAACTCCTAAATCCTCATATTCAGCAAGTTTGGTGAGATAGTCATCTTTCCAATTTGTACTAACTACCTCAATGATTCCTGGCGGCGGAATGTAAGCAGCAGCAGAACTAGAATTACCTTTCATGCGCTGCCATTCTTCTTTGGCAAAAATTACAATATCTGCTTTACGGCTTTTTTCTTTCTCGTCTGGTGCGGTTTTGAGCCGAACCTGTTTAGACTGTCTAGAAACATAAGGAAGATCTGCTTCCAAACAGTGAGCTTCGAGGCAGGCACAAAGTCGCTGTATCAAATCTTCATGGTTAGCATTTGGTTCGGATAATGGCACCCGAACTCCATCAATTAACTCAAAGTCTCTGCCCGAACCGTCATCCCAGGCGAGAAACTCCTCAAAGGTCAATGGCTTTGTAACTGTTGCGTACATGGCGATTGTCTCATTCAACTAAAAATTACCATCCCGGTTGCTAAATTAAGATGCGGTTAAGATAAAGATGTCAACTAAAATTTTAACAAAAATCGATGACTGCACCCGCTACAACCGAAATAGACTTAATTACCTGCGGTTTTCACGCGCTTTCGGAACCGCTGCGGTTAAAGGTACTCGATCTGCTAAAATCCCAAGAACTCTGCGTTTGCGAGTTGTGCGAGAAATTGGGCGTAACTCAGTCTAAGCTGTCTTTCCACCTGAAAACCTTAAAAGAAGCTGGTTTGGTGCGATCGCGTCAAGAAGGTCGCTGGATCTACTACAGTCTAAATCTGGCTCAATTTGTCGTTCTGGAGCAATATCTGGCAGACTTTCGTCGCTTCAGTAATATCTTGCCAGCTCGCTCTTGTCAAGACAATCCTTAATTTCTTTGTATTTATTAACAATGTTTTTCACCCTTTTTTTAGTTTTAGCCCTTGACAAATCAAGTTTTTTTGAAATGATAAGAGTATGACCCTATAACTGATGAGGGCTAGGCAAATGAATGTAACAGCAAAGCCGTTATTATTCGCGCTAGGGATTCTGGTATTAACGACCAGTTGCTCAACGCCAACTAACTCAAATGCAAACTTGGCCGTAGCGGGGGGAAGCGCGCCCACAATTAAGATCGATGGGTCGAGTACGGTGTTTCCAATTACGGATGCGATCGCCAAAGAATATAACAAAACAAAAGCGAACAAAATTAATATCCAATCTGCGTTTTCTGGCACTACGGCGGGATTCAGAAAATTCTGCGCGGGGGAAACAGATATCAGTAATGCTTCCCGTCCCATCAATGCCGAAGAGATGAAAGCTTGCAACCAAGCTGGCGTCAGATTTATCGAATTACCTGTTGCTTTTGACGCCCTAACTGTAGTTGTTAATCCCCAAAATAATTGGGCAACCGATATCACCAGAGAAGAGTTGAAAAAGCTTTGGGAACCCGCCGCTGAAGGGAAAATTACTAAATGGAATCAAATTCGTTCATCCTGGCCAGATCGACCGATTAACCTTTATGGTGCGGGGAAAGATTCCGGTACGTTTGATTACTTTACAGAAGCCGTAACTGGTCAATCTAGAGCCAGCCGAAACGATTATACGGCTAGTGAAGATGATAGCGTTTTAGTGCAGGGAGTTGCCAAAGATTCCAATGCATTAGGTTATTTTGGTTGGAGTTATTTTGAAGACAACCAAGATAAGTTAAAAGCTTTGGCAATTGATAGCGGCAAAGGGGCAATTCTGCCAACTCGCCAGACAGTAGAAAAAGCCCAGTATCAACCTCTGGCGCGACCTTTGTTTATTTACGTCAACGCCCAATCTAGCCAGAAGAAACCAGAGGTGCGCGAGTTCGTCAAGTTCTACCTCCAAAATGCCAATAAAGTAGTTGAAGAGGTGAACTACATTCCCCTACCAGAAGAAGGCTATCACATTGCTAAAATTCATCTGGAGACGGGAAAAGTAGGAACCGTATTTGAGGGGAAAGCAGAACTCAATTTGACGATTGGCGAGTTACTGCGGAAAACCAAACAATTCTAGCTTTCCGCTTATAGCTGCCCCAGGTTGTTAATGCAGGTGCTTGACAAATCAAAATTTTTTGTAACAATAACATTGTTGATCGTAGGACAATCATAATGAGTAGCGGGAATCATCAGGCCGAGACATCGCATGTTGAAGCCGGGAGCAATCTCAGTTTTTTTGAAAAATATCTCACTGTTTGGGTATTTTTGTGTATTGCGGCTGGCATTACTTTAGGACGATTGTTCCCAAAAGTTGCTGTTACCCTCGATGCAATGAGCATCTATCAGGTGTCGATTCCAATCGCCATCTGCTTGTTTTTCATGATGTATCCCATCATGGTAAAAATTGATTTTACCCAAGCAGTCAATGCCGTCCGCGCGCCTAAGTCAGTCATTCTAACTCTGGTAGTAAATTGGTTAATTAAACCATTTACAATGGTGGCATTCGCTCAGTTTTTTTTGGGGTGGCTATTTCGTCCGCTGATTGCGGGAACAGAGCTAATTAGAGGCAGTGAAGTCTCGCTAGCAGACTCTTACATTGCCGGGACAATTTTGTTGGGAATTGCTCCTTGTACGGCAATGGTATTAATGTGGGGCTACTTATCCTATAGCAATCAAGGACACACCTTGGTAATGGTGGCAGTCAACTCGCTAACGATGCTGTTTTTATATGCACCGTTAGGTCGATGGCTGCTAGCAGCTAATAATTTGTTAGTGCCTTGGCAGACAATAGTCTTGTCAGTTTTGATTTATGTTGGCTTACCACTAGCCGCTGGAATGTACAGCCGTTATTGGATTTTCAAATACAAAGGCAAAAGATGGTTTGAGCAAAAATTTTTGCACTATCTCAATCCGATTGCAATTTCTGCCCTTCTGATTACCCTCGTATTGCTGTTTGCCTTCAAAGGGGAATTGATTGTCAATAATCCGCTGCACATTTTATTGATTGCTGTGCCGCTGTTCATTCAAACTAATTTCATTTTTTTGATTGGTTATGTTGCGGCTTTAAAGCTGAAGCTGTCTTATGAGGATTCAGCACCCGCTGCATTAATTGGAGCCAGCAACCATTTTGAAGTTGCGATCGCCACAGCAGTGACGCTATTTGGCTTAAATTCCGGTGCCGCACTAGCCACTGTGGTTGGTGTTTTAATCGAAGTACCAGTGATGTTGATGTTGGTTGAAATATGTAAGCGGACTGCATTTTGGTTCCCGCGAGAACCGGAAAAAGCTACATTGCGCGATCCCCGCTGTTTGAGGATAAGCGGGTAGTAAAATTTACCCGCTTGATGAGTTTTAATCAGGAGAAAGCACAGAGATAACTTGCGATTAAATTACTTTAAATCGGATAATAAATGTGGGAGACACCATGAAAAAAGTCATGTTTGTATGCAAGAGAAACTCCTGCCGTTCCCAAATGGCAGAAGGATTTGCTCGTACTTTAGGAGAAGGGAAAATTGCCGTCACCAGTTCCGGATTAGAAGCTAGCAAAGTTCATCCGACAGCGATTCAAGTCATGTCGGAAATTGGCATTGATATTACCAATCAGACATCTGACCCTTTAAGCGATTTCCAAGCAGAAGACTACGATGCTGTAATTTCCTTATGCGGATGCGGCGTTAATTTACCCGAAGCATGGGTAATGCGAGAAGTGTTTGAAGATTGGCAACTAGATGACCCCGATGGACAACCGCTAGAAACCTTTCATCGCGTGCGAGATGAAATTAAAGAACGAGTGGTAAAACTAATCGAAACCCTCAGCTAGCTCAAATCTAATTCGATTGATTAATTTTTGACCCAAATGACACAAACCTTCGACCACAAACCGAGAATCTTATTTTTATACGGCTCGTTGCGCGATCGCTCCTACAGCCGCTTGTTAGCCGAAGAAGCGGCGAGAATTATCGAGGAATTTGGCGCAGAAACTCGGTTTTTTGACCCTCGCGAGTTACCAATTTATGGCAGCGTAGACGCCAGTCATCCCAAAGTTCAGGAGTTACGAGAATTAAGTTTATGGTCTGAGGGTCAAGTGTGGTCGAGTCCAGAAATGCACGGCAATATTTCTGGGATTATGAAAAACCAAATTGATTGGATTCCCTTGAGTGTCGGCGCTGTTAGACCAACCCAAGGTAGAACTTTAGCTGTGATGCAAGTTAGCGGAGGTTCCCAGTCTTTTAATGCGGTTAATACCCTGCGAATTTTAGGCCGCTGGATGCGGATGTTTACAATTCCGAATCAATCTTCCGTGGCGAAAGCTTATCAGGAATTTAACGAAGATGGGACGATGAAAGATTCTTCCTATCGCGATCGCGTCATCGACGTAATGGAAGAATTGTACAAGTTTACGATGCTTCTGCGCGATCAAGTAGATTATCTCACCGACCGCTACAGCGAACGCAAAGAAAAAGCCGCCCAGCAGATAATTCAAGTCGCTAATAGCGCTTTTGAAGTTAATTCTGGTAAAAATATTTAAGTGCGATCGCTTGATAAGCTGCTACGCATTTAAATCCAATAAAGGGGCGGGCTTTCCGGCCCACCCCACAAGAACAGGACTTACGCAGCAATACCATATGTAGTGGTTGTGGTGCGTTACGCTAGCGCTAACGCACCCTACATCTAGATCCTTTGCGTAAGTCCTGAAGAAGAAAGGAAACTTTGCTCTCAAATTAGGTGCGTAGCAGCTTATGCCTCCGACACGCTACGCGATATGCCTCCGACAGGCTGCGCGAACGCACAATCTACAAAACTAATTTCAGATGCCATCTTTTTAGCAGAATTAATCCAAAATCTAAAATCTGCAATTCTTCAATCTAAAATATCTTGACAAGCATCCACTGTTGCGGTAGGGTGTTTGGTTATCGGTTGCCAGCCAACTCAAAGCCAAGCAACCGATATCGACCAAAAACCTAGAACCGCTATCCAGAGCTGTTAGAGCAGCAGAGGATAGCATGACCACCCAAACTGCCAAAAACAGTCGGGAGGCTAATTGAGAATTTTAACATTCTCTGGAGCCACCTTGCTTTGTGCTGCCGTGCGGGTTGGCTAGATTTTTGGAATTTTCACACCAAAAATCGGAGTAAATATCATGGCATTTCGTTCAGACTCATTCGGATCGGACAGTTCTAATCCCGAATCGCCAGAACCGCAACGGGAAGCTGTGCGAATTCTAATCATCAGTTCCTACGCCGGAATCCGAGAAACAGTCCTCTCGTTGTATCAAAAAGAATTTGCGGAGGTAGACGACTGGGCAGATGTCCAACCCGCAGCCAATTATCCAGGCGAGTTGGTGACGATTCTGGTACGCTATCGCAACCGACAAGAAGGCGATCGCTCATCGGGACGATAAATTTTAGTAACGCAAGTTGCTTAGTTAATGGCTAATGGCTAATGGCTAATTTTAGATTTAACTTTAATCTGCAATTAGCCATTAGCTCTTAGCAGGACAAAAAGCAATATGCCAAAATCAGAACAAAAGGTTGAGGGTCGAATCGTGACAGGAATAGTGCCGAAAATATTACCGCTGGAAAATGGCGATCGCATCACTCGCGCTGAATTTGAACGTCGCTACGATGCCATGCCTAACTTGAAGAAAGCCGAATTAATCGAAGGAGTTGTGTACATGGGATCGCCAGTTCGAGTTATCCACGGCACACCACATGCTTATATTATTGGATGGTTGTTTGCTTACAGGGTAGCTACACCTGGGGTTGGTCTAGCAGATAATACCACAGTGCGCCTAGATCCAGATAACGAACCTCAACCCGATGTACTGCTGCGAATTGAAGTAGGCGGACAATCAACAATCAGCGAAGATAATTACGTAGAAGGTGCGCCTGAATTTATTGCAGAAATAGCAGCGAGTAGCGCTTCCTATGACTTGCGAGAAAAATTAAGAGTCTATCAGCGCAACGGGGTTCAAGAATATCTGATTTGGCAAGTTTACAACCAAAGAGTCGATTGGTTTCGTTTAAGAGAAGGTGAATACGTTGCTCTATCAGCAGATGCATCGGGAATTGTTAGAAGCGAAGTTTTCCCAGGTTTATGGTTATCAGTTCCCGCTTTAATTGGGGGGGATTTAGGCGAAGTTCAATCGGTATTGCAGATGGGGTTGGCAACGCCCGAACATCAAGCTTTTGTGGAACAATTGAATGGTTAGGGATAATGCGATCGCTTAATTCGCATCTAGCAAAGAGCAGCCATGAAATAAATGGTTTTAGCTCTTAGCCCGCTCTTTATCTCCGGGCATTTATGCGTTGGCGGTAGCCTGTGCGACAGCACGTATCGCTTAGCATAGAGGAATGATATCAACTGCATAACGAGGTTTACTATGGTAGCTATTCCAGATCCTAAATACATGAGTCCCCAAGAATATCTAGAATGGGAAGAAAAGCAACCAATTAAATATGAATATATCAACGGCGAAGTGTTTGCCAGACCTGAGCAAAACCTGACTCACAATTATATAATTGGAAACCTAATAACTGCGCTTAAAAATCATCTCCGAGGCGGTGCTTGCCGAGTTTATGCCATAGATGTCAAACTGGGTGTATCTGAAAATGTATCTTTTCACTATCCTGATGTGACGGTAACTTGCGACGAAAGGGATAGAAAGGCACGCAAGATTATTTATCATCCCTGTCTAATTGTCGAGGTTCTTTCTCCGAGTACGGAAAGTTTCGATCGCGGTAAAAAATTCAAACAATATCGCCGCATTTCCACTCTCAGAGAATACGTTTTGATCGGTGCGGAACAAATGAGCGTCGAAGTTTTCCGAATAAATGATAGAGGAATTTGGGAACTTTATACTTATGCAGAAGGAGATGAGGTTTATCTAAGTAGCGTTGATTTTCGGTGTGCGATCGCGCTTCTATATGAAGATGTGGTATTAGAATCTGAAGAGGAAGAAAGCTAAAGCGCTTCTTGTCACGGTATGCTGATTAAGTTCGATCGGTATGCCGATTTATAATAAAATTAAGGCAAATATGGCTATTCCCTCAGAAGTCCAAGCTCTGATTGACAGACTAAATCAAGAACTAGCTCAAATTGAGCGAGAAGCAAGTGAAGCTTCTAACATCGTCAGAAGCCTATTGTTACGTTTTTCAGACAATGTTACCCTGATTGGATTGTTTGCGACTCTCAGTAATGCGTTATTATTCGTAGAAAATTCCAGAAGACGCATCCAGACTACCGTTGAAAGCATTTCGCCAGAAAATGTGCGATCGCAAGTAATTCAAGAAGCAGGAGAAGATTTAGCAGAGTTGCTAGGAAGGGTGCTAGAGACTAAAATGTTGGTTAATACCGTTATAACTCGTTTGGATAACTTGAGATGACTCAACAATCTTTAACTGACAAGCAACAAGCAGAACTGGAAGAAATTTTGCAAATTGCCAAACTAGCGGAACAGAAAGCTAAAGAAATGAGCGATTTGGCAACGGCAATATCTTTGAAATATCAAAAACGTTTGCATGAAGCTAATCTAGAAGCAACAGATAAATGCTAATATTATCTGGTTAACTGGGGGCGATCGCTCGCTTTATAGGACTGAGTTTTGAGGGAGGCGATCGCATTGCGATAGAGACGCAGCACGCTAAATTGGGTACTATTATGCTTCCTCCATCTCAGCTTGAAGAATTGCCAGATTTTCGCGGATGGTAACAGTACTGGGATGATTAACTCCTAAAACTCGTTCTGCTAGTTCTAAAGCTTGCAAGTACAAGGGTTCCGCTTCGCTGTACCTTCCTTGAGAATCGTAGAGTCCTGCCAGATAACTGAGATTTGTGGCTAAATCTGCTTCCAAACCTAGCTCTTTTTGCAACTCAATCGCCTTGCGAAAATACTCAATTGCCAGTGCTTGTTCTCTCTGATAATCTAAATCCTTCCCCTCTTGCAATCTGTTGTAATAAATTTTCCCCATACTGGCATACAAAGTCACCAAAATCGGGTCTTTCGCACCGCGTTCTCGTTCAATTTGTTGAATCAGTTGTTGCAAGTCTTCTAACGGCAGGAAATAAGACTCATCCTCAACAGGTAAATCCTCTTTCAGAAACGGACGAAAATCTTCAATCTCTCTACTAGCAACCACTCCTACCTTGCGCGACTGAAACCGAAATACACCCTTGCGCCAACTCCAAAAATCCGGTGCTTTTTTACTCAAATTCACCAGCATTTGCTGCGTCACCCAAAGTACAATCGGATAGGGAAACTCGCGCAACCCTTCCCGCGTCCATTGTAAGTACCCGAAAAATATTTCCTGTTCCGATTGTTCCTTCCCCAACTTCAGCGAATAAAGTTGTTCCGCCCCCGTCACCGTCAAAACCGCTTTTCCACCATGTTGGAGATATTCATCCTTTTCTACCAATTCGGCAATTGCCGCTTTTAGACTCGGTTCACCCCGCGCCAATTTCAGCCGATAGGGACGAATTTCTGGCTGTAATTCTGCTTCATATCGGGCAATAATCTCGTCGCGAAAATCGCCATTATCGCAGACAGCAATCAGTAAAGCCAGGATTCCCTGACTTGCTTCAATCGTCCCGACCAAATCGTCATAATTGTCCTGATTTTCACTCTCAATATCAACGCTATCTGAATTAATCATATCAACCCCTGTTCTTTCAATAACTCGACTACAATGGGGTGAACATCGTACCAAATCCGCTCGTTACTAGCGCTATATTCTAAAACAGACAGTCCGTGCAGCAAATCTAAAAACTCTGGCTGCCTGGGATCGTTGCGGGCAAATTGGTGATAAACTTCTTGCAGAATTCCATAATCCACCTTACCCAAATTCATCCCCAAATCATTGCGGATATTATTAACAGCTTGGTCTAGAATCTCATCATTAATCTTTAAATCGGTTTGATGCGGTTGTCGCCTCACTAATCGCCAACAAATGCGACAACATTCATTCGCAATCCGAATCAATTCTCGCAACAACCCACCACTCATTATCACAATTTGTTCTGCCGTCTGCGTTTCTAATAATTGACTTGAAATCCGCTTGGTTAAAATTTGACACAAAATATCCGTAGCTTCAACCAAAGGCACTGCACCAGCGAGGCGATTTTCTCCTTTGTTAAATAACTTGATTACAGGCATTGTGACAATTTGATCGTTAGTTTCCGTCTCAATCAAAGGTCTAAGAAACTTATCCCGCAAAACCGCAATCGGAACTGTATAAATCACGCGAAAGTTAGGCTGACACAAGGCTTTAATGTTGTCTCGATAAATCTCGTTAACTCGCCCTAACTCCAGTTTATCCAAGTCATCGATAATTACCAATATTTCTTTCTTACTAGCACCGTAAATCGATGCTGCAATTTCATTAATTCGCGCCACCAATTCGGAAATTTTTCGTTCAAATTCCTGCTTAATTTCCTGACGCACTACCGCATCTGCTTTCAGCTTACCCTTAATCAGCTTAAATAAATCAAACCCAACGGATGTTTCTGCTTCAAACTTTTCTTCTTCGCTCCGAGTTTTGGTGGCAAACCATTTATAAAAAGCCTTTTTTGTCGATTCGGGAATCTGAACTTGGTTTTTCTCAGCCTCAGTCATTAAATTAACCGCAATAGCAAACAAAATATTGATATGGTTCACATCCGACATTTCAATAGTGTCTGAGATGGAAAAGAACACCACAAAATATTTGTCAACGCACCTGCGCGCAAATTCAGCGAGTAAAGTAGATTTCCCGCTACCGCGATGTCCGGTAAAGATAATCTTGCCATCCCCGGAAGGACTATCTTCAACCAGTTGCTCTAATTCTTCAATAATATCGTTCCCATAATCTACGCGAAATCTATCTAGATCTTTTCGATCCAAAAGTGGCAAAAGTTCCAAATTTCTATAAGCTTCCTGAAATGTCTTTAATAAATCTCCAGACATGGGAATAATTTGTATATGACTATGGGGTTTAATTATACCGCAAATTGGATGTATGGGATTAGAATAAGGCTAGCGATTCGCTATTTAACTCAACTTGCTAGTTATAAAACCGATCCCCCCCAACCCCCCTTGCCAAGGGGGGCTTAATCGATCCCCCCAACCCCCCTTGCCAAGGGGGGCTTAATCGATCCCCCCAAACCCCCCTTGCCAAGGGGGGCTTAATCGATCCCCCCAAACCCCCCTTGCCAAGGGGGGCTTTAAAGAAGAAGGTTTAAAAAAGCTATGAATGACTCAAATTTACCAACGGAAAATCAGCCGAAGCCCAAAAACAAATATTCCTGGGTGCGTTTGGCTTTGGGGCTATTTATCCTCGTGGATGCCATTATTTTATTTAAAGTCACGCCAGCTGGTTCCTGGATTCGACCGGAAAATCTGCAATTACTCAAAACTGAGTTAGGTGTTTTTGCACCTTTGGGATATATCGGCATCTATTTTATTGCCACTGTATTCGGCATTCCGGGGACAATTTTAACCCTATCTTCGGGGGCATTATTTGGGCCATTTTTAGGCACGTTGTGGACGGTTATAGGCGCAACTTTGGGGGCGACGGGTGCTTTTTTAGTCGCGAGATTTGTGGCTTTTGACTGGGCTAAAAGGCAGTTTGAGAAAGGCGATCGCTTGCGACAATTAAGTCAAGGAATCGAACAAGATGGCTTTTGGTTTGCCCTTTCGATTCGCCTCGCACCCGTGTTTCCCTTCAACGCGGTTAACTATTTATTAGGTTTAACGCCAATTAAGTTACCGACTTATATCCTGGCAACCGCGATTGGAATTATACCCGGAAGTTTTGCTTATAATTGGCTCGGTCAAGGCGGAATCCAAGCATTAAATGGTGGCCCACCTTGGCAATTGGTAGGTGCTTTAGCCGCGTTGGCAATATTATCTGCAATGCCAATTTTGTTAAAGCGTATTAATGGTAATAAGTAATGACGTTCCCAGGCAGGAGCCGTGGGAACTAGGGTAATGGGTAATTGTCAAGCGAATCCAATTACCAATTACCAATTACCAATTACCAATTACCAATTACCAATCTCACAACGGGGAATTTGTTTTTAGCTGGCTTTTTGGGCAAGCGATCGCATCACTGCCATCAAACCTAATAACCCCAACCCCAAAACCGTTGAAGGTTCCGGGACTTTCTCAAAATCCAAATTGAACGTACCGGACTCTTGAAAAGCTGTGCTACCCTCTGTCGTGCCAACATCTAATAATTTAAATGTAGCGGAATACTTACCCGGTTTAGCCCCAGCGCCTAACCAAAAAGTTGGTAGGAAAGAAAAGTCATCTCTCCTGCCAATCGTATAAGTGTCGCCGACATTTTTGAGAATATCGACCCCCAATGGGTTGGCAATATTTAGACCCTCGGTAATCGCAACTAACTCGAGTGCGATTTCAGCATCTGCCAAAGATCCTTTCCAACGACCAAGAGAACTATTAAACAGAATTTGTTCGCCGATCTCAGAGGATTTATTCAGCGCGGCAACGGGTTTCATCCGCAAATTGCTGTACTCCTCCCCAGAAGGAATGGTAATTAACCGACCTTGGTAAATTCCTTCCCCCGGAACCAATTTCAGCGGCGGTAATCCCGTGTAAGTTTCGGGGATTCTATTATTGGTATTGGTTGGGTTGATTGTAGGACTGCTAAACGGCCCTGAGTAGCTGTATGTACCAATCCCGTGAAAGTGATTTGTCAGGGGATCGTCTTCACGGTGAGCAAATAAAAAAGTCAGACGATTGTAGTTAGGATTCGGCAATCCCGCATAAATCCCCCGTGTCAGCGTCTCCTGCCCATCTACCCCTATGTAAAACTCTGGAAACTCTTGCCCAGGGTCAAACTCGTATCCCGGACCTGTGTCTTCAGCTAATGCTGGCGCGACTGCAATACCCGCAGCCAAGGGAACAGACAGTAATAAACCAATTCCAATTAACCCACTTTTCTGCCGTTCAAAGCCAGCACAAATTACACCCAATCTAGGGCTGTTCCTCACCATTATTCTTTGTCCTTGTTTTTATAATGATAATCATTATCATAAAAGCGATCGCCCTAGGTCAGTATAAAGATTTCATTAAAATTGCTACAGGTCTGCGTAATTTCTACATCAGTCACATACCTAACCCACCAGCTATACCCGTCTCGCTCAACTGACCCCAGTTTCAATAAGTAGTTGCTTTTATTCGCAATAAGTCCCAGTCAGCACTAAAATCTTTTTATGAAATCTTAATAAACTCAAAAGCCCCTCGTCCGTGAAGATTTGAGGCAATTGCCTCAAATCTTTGCCAATAGATAGTTATAGCTGTTGACAAAACAGCACCGACGATCTGTTCGTCATTAAGTTAGTTTATAAAGTTTTGGTGAAGCGCCTGGGCAGTTATGTGTATTTTGGATGAAAACTTATGCGAGCTAATTGCAAATATTTTTTATTAAATTTATTCTTAGAGATAACGGAAATACAGAGAAATACGCAGATTACCCAGTACATACTTGTATAAAATTTGCGATTTGCTCGTAAGATCCCGGAATAAACGGTGTGAAAAAGAGGAAAAATTGACAATGATATGGACAAAAACTCAACTACTGGCTGGAATCGCTCTTGGCACGGCGCTAGCAGTTGCAGGAAGCTCATCTCCTGCTGTTGCAGCTATACTTACGGGTTCTGGCAAAGGAACATTTGATGCGGCAACTCCCTTTGCTGGATTTTCTGGAACGTTTTCGCTGGACTCAGCTACTCCTGACTTAGAGGCAAAAAAAACCGATAAAGGAAAATATCGGCTACTCAGTTACGACTTTTCTTTATTGGATTCGTCTGATGCTGTAGTAGGGCAGCTATTTAACAGCGGCAGCGGACTGAATGCTTTCCTGGAAATTGATAACAAGGACAAGGAAGATAAGGTCAAAATCAAAATCGAAGAAACTCAGAGCATCAGTCCAGACTTCACGATTAAAAAGCTGGAATTCGAGTTCAAAAAGTTAGCAAATGACATATTCGCTAGCGATAGTTTGCCCACCGATCTCAATTTCTTCGGTTCGACCAATCAGAATCAAGAAGTTAAAGGTAAAGTTGAAGGCCAATTGAAATCAAACTTACCCGTCAACCTTCAATTTAAGCAAGAAAAAGAAGGGGGCGCTACTAACCTGTCATTACAACTTGATGCGGCTAGTAACACCTTGAATGGCTCGACCAGTGGTGTATTAGATCCAACAAGTGCGTTTGCCAGTTACTCTGGAACATTTGCCATCGATCCCACAACTCCTAACGTAGAAGGTGAAGAAGAAGAAGAAGAAGAAGGAGAGCTCAAACAAAAAGGAAAATATCAACTGCGGGACTTTAACATTTCTGTTAAAAACCCTGCAAACGCGGTTGTTCAAACTTTTTCCAGCAGCGATCCGTCAATCCAAGCTTTCCTCAAAGTTGAGAATAAAGCTGGAGAAGATAAAGTGGAGTTGGAGTTTAAAAACACAGGCAACTCTGGGGGCACTAACGCGGTGACCGAGTTCAAGATCAAACTGGAAAAGCTGCCCGGTAACACCCTTTCTAGCAATAGCCTGCCTACCGCTCTCAATTTTGTGAATCGGACTCAAAAAACTAAGGCTGAAATTAAGGGGTTTGCTCCTGCTAGTTTCCTGGGGAATGCCAGCGTTTCGCCCATAAGTTTTGCCCAAGACAACAAGCTTACAGACGCTAGCCTCAAGTTAGAAAAAGTTCCCGAACCAACAACAACTTTAGGGCTATTTTTGACCGGACTGGGATTGGTAAGTTTACGCCAACGCCGCCAGCGATCGCGCTCATCCCTATCCCAGGGCTAATCACTTTATCTTTGACCGTTGTACATATTCGTGAGTGCAAGTAGGAGAACGATCGAATTCAATTTGAAGCATGAATGGACAACTAGACTGAGGACAAAAAATCTGTAGGCAGCTAATCGATTGCTCACCTACAGACTGATTCAAAAATAGTTTCTGTACCGATTCTAATTCAACAAGTCGCCCGATTGCCAGAAACCCGGTTTCTACGTAAAAACCGGGTTTCTCTGCGTCAGTTCTACGTCAATCACCTGACGACAGTTTCAATAAGTAGTTGCTTTTATTCGCAATAAGTCCCAGTCGGCACTAAAATCTTTTTATGAAATCTTAATAAACTCAAAAGCCCCTCGTCCGTGAAGATTTGAGGCAATTGCCCCGATGGTAATTGAGCTGAAAGCTTTGCCAATACATAGTTATAGCTATTGACAAAACAGCAAGGACGATCTGTTCGTCATTAAGTTAGTTTATGAAGTTTTGGTGAAGCGGCTGGGTTGGTGGCTCTCGCGTACATGGTGGAAAACCCCTGCTTCGGCGATAGCTTCCGGAAAAAATAGATCTGAAAGTCTCACCCTGTAAGGCATATATAATTTATAAATTTTACTTATCACCATAAGTACGGAAAAGCCGGGTTAGTTGTATGTATTTTTGATGAAATAATCAGAGAGCTTATTGCAAATAGTTTTAATTAAATTTAGTCTTAGATGCATGGGCAAGTACAGAGAAATACGCAGATGACCCAGTACAGATTTGTAGATAATTTGCGGATATCTGGTGAAAACCCTGAGTAAAAGTCAGAAAAAGCACTTAGAGAGAGTGCAAAAGGAGAAAAGTTGACAAAGATCCAATTTTTACTAGGTCGCATTGGTGTAATGCTGACAGTTGCAGCTACCGTTGGAATCGCTCAATCAACGAGTGCGATCGCCGCCTCATTTAGCAAGTACGCTGGGATTGACCTCGGTAGTCTCGATAAGGGCAGCACAACGATTACCGCCACCTCGCTTAATGATTTGGGACAAGTTGTCGGTCGGTATAATGTCGTCAATGCCGCTGGCGTTTCGTCTAACGCTAGCTATATTTGGCAAAACGGCACGATGACGGCATTGCCCTTAACCGGACTCAAAATTGGCGGACCTAATGACGGACAACCTGTGACAATGCCTGGTCGGGGTTCGTTAGCGCGATCGCTCAACAACAATGGAATAATTATTGGTACGGGTGATGAATTGCCCGGTGCTACAGATCGCGCGATGACTTGGACACCCAATGGTAGCGGTGGTTATAGCTTGACAGTCGAAGAATTTGGTGGCGTTGAAAGCTATTTCACCGATATCAACAACGTTGACCAAATCGCAGGGTATCACATTTTTGCGCCAGGAAAACAAAATGCCATCTACCGGGAAAATGGCAGCAACACCAACACAATCTTGCCTGGAATTGGAGGCGATCGCAATCAAGCCTTGGCACTGAACGACAACGGTCAGGTAGTAGGTTCGGTAGATGGTGATGGCGTGCAAAATGATACAACGGTCAATAGTGCAGCACTCTGGCAAAAGGATGCCAGTGGCAATTATGTGCTGACAAATTTAGGTAGAAATGGCTCGCAACAAAGCGTTGCCAGAGAGATTAACGATATCGGTCAAGTGGTTGGTCAATTAACGAATGGTTCGGGCGCAACTGCTACCAGTTCTGCATTCTTATGGCAAAACAACGCTTTTACTGACTTGGGTGGCTTAGGTGGCACAGTACGCAATGCCGTCGGTATCAACAATCAAGGTCAAGTTGTTGGCTTTTCAAGTAATAGTAGCAATCAAGAACTTGCCTTTATTTGGAACGATGGGATGATGGCTGACTTGAATAGTTTATTGGTCGATAGTTTATTAGTCGGTGGTGCCAATGTATCGCTGACTAGGGCAACAGGTATCAATAATCGGGGAGATATTGCCGCTTACGGTACTTACACTTATGTTGATGCCCAAGGAGTTACGCGCACAGGCACCCGTGCTTACCTTTTGAAGTCAGTTCCTGAGTCTGATACTGCATTAAGCTTGTTAGCCTTTGGTGCTATTGGTGGGGTTTCATTCTGGCGGCGTAACCGTCGAAAAGCTACAGCAGCGGTAGAGAGTTCCCCAGCATGAATCGATAATTACAGGACTTAGGCAAACACCAAAGTTTCTATGAAAAATCGTTGGTTTGGGAACTAGAGATTTAGGTCGAAACAAAGGTGATGACCTGGTCGCGCGTAATATCATGTCCGGTTGATTACCCAAAATTAGGAGTAGGGAACATCCAACAGCTGCGTCAAAAAACTTTTAACCAATTGATGTTCCCTACAAGACAACGCACAAGAGAAGGTTTTTATTATGGGCAATTCAACGGACATGATATAAGTCCTGAATTAGACATCAAACAAAAAATCTGTAGGCAGCTAATTGATTGCACACCTACAGACGACTTATATCATGTCCGCGAGAGATCGGTAGTGTATGGATGGCTAATTGCTAATTGCTCGCTTGTCAATTGCCTCCAAGAGCAGCGATTAGCGATTAGCTATTAGCAGTTACACAACCGTTGCGAAGCGACATGATATTCGCAGCAAGAAACCCGGTTTCTCAAACAATACCTTCGCCAATTTTCTTTACTTGTCAAAGAAACCGGGTTTCTGATCGCAAACTAGACAATCGCTGCTTTGAGACTAGAACAAAATTGAGCGATCGAATTCAACCCTTCCTGTGGCATTCCATCTGCTAATCTCTTGACAAATGCACTGCCGACAATTGCTGCGTCTGCGCCCCATTCTTTCACCTGTTGTGCGTGTTCTGGTTGGGAAATACCAAACCCAACTCCGATGGGTTTATCCGTGACGCGGCGTATTTGTTTGAGGATATCTTGGACGCGACTTTCGATTTGGGTACGCATCCCCGTGACGCCGGTAACGCTGACTAGATAAATAAAGCCTTGGGATTTTTGCGCGATCGCTTCTATCCGTTCCGCCGAACTCGTCGGAGCGACCAATAATACCACATCAATGCCCAATTCTTGTGCTGGCTTAAGCAAAACTTCAGATTCTTCCAAAGGTAAATCGGGGACGACTAACCCGCTGACGCCGACTTTGGAGAGTTGGTGGAGGAAAGTTTCGATGCCACGATTGAGGATGGGGTTGTAATAGGTGAAGAGGATAATCGGCGATCGCATTCCAGGAGCAATTCCAGAAACCATCTCCAGCACGGCATCTAAATGGGTACCCTTTTGCAAAGCGCGAGTTGCCGCCGCTTGAATTACCGGACCATCGGCTAAGGGGTCAGAATAAGGAACACCCAGTTCAATCATATCGGCACCGTTTTGATCTAAAACTTGTAGAGCAAGAGCGGTAGTCAGCAAATCTGGGTCGCCAGCAGTGATAAAAGGAATCAAAGCACACCCAGAGGAAGAGCGTAAAGCAGCGAAGCGATCGGAAATTAAAGTCATTTGATAATCGGTAATGGGTAATGGGTAATGGGTAATGGGTAATTGGTCATTATACCTCTGCAAAAACTCTTGTGGGGTGGGCATTGGAGCCTGCCCTTGAGGTTGTTTTCTCTTGGTCGTTGGTAATGGGTCATTGGTGATTGGATGGATTAGACCTCTGCAAAAACTCTTGTGGGGTGGGCATTCTGTTTGCCTTTGAGGGTAGTTTTTGCAGAAGTCTATTGCCTGTAGGGGCGGGTTTAACGAAATATCTCGTGGTGACACACAATGGTTGGTAAAACGCGCCCCTACTCTTGACAATTACCAATTACCCATTACCAATTACCAGCATCCTTGGATGTAACTAGCAACTTGAGTTAATTAGTTTTTTCTTGTTCAATTTCGGCTTGAAGCTGCGCCAATTGTTCGGGAGTAAGTTCTGCCAAACGCTTCTGTAACACCGCGTCCTCATAGTTTTTCAGTTGCTGAGTATAGGTCATCTGCTTCGTCCCAGCTCGATACAGGTAAGTCAGCAACCAACCGATTAACCCACCAACCAACAAAACCTGACTCCAGATGCCTGCATGTTGGCTATCGAGTCCAGCAGCTTGCAAAACCCAGAAAGCCAAACCACCGGCTGCAAAGATGCCGATGCCAATACCTATAACGTCAATTCTTCGCATTTGCAATTAGTGAGAGACTAGAAAAGCGCCAACCGGGCAAGTCATGCCAGATTGGCGGTAAATCATAGCTAGGCTTGGATTTGACGCCGCTTGGGGCGAAAATTCAAAAACGGAGCCAGCAGCAACAACCCTGGGAAGAAAAAGAAAACGAGAAAGTACATAAAGCCGCGTTCAAACGAGCTAGCGACGTACCAGCGTAGTTGCATGTAGACATACAACGCCAAGGGAATAACCAGGAGATACGCTCCCAGCAAAACCAGATACAGCAGTGCAATCACCATAGTAGGTTTCCTAGCAGCAACGACTAACAAGCGCGACTCGCCTCAAATGCGGCATCGCTACCGATGCACGCTGTCACTCATTTTACAGAATCCCCAGTAGTTTAACTAGCGGGATAGACTTGCCAAGGAACAGGATACGACAGCGGCAAGTTGTGCGGCGGGAAACTCTGTTCCACCAGCACCGACTGATTCCACAGACCGCGAAAGTCCCAACTGTCCCAGGACTTACCCACGACGAGAAAAGAAACTTTGGTGAGACCTTGCTCTCTGGTTGCCTTGCCCAACGATTTTTCATATCACCTTTTTTCTGTGCCCCACGGACTGACAGGAGTTTGATTCAGCGGGGCGTAGTTTGGGAATGGTGTGAAGATAACGGGACGAGTGCCTGCTTGTTGGGACCCTTGGGTGGGGTTAAGGTTAGCGAGCCAAACTTCGCCGCGCTTAAGTTGCTCCGTCATCGCTGGTGTTCCTGACTGAGCATGGTTGCGTAGTCGCTTATGCCTGCTGCGGCAAGGGCACGGTCTTCCTCAGCAAACTCAGTGGCAAGGGCAGCAAGTTGACTCGGTTCGAGAACAATGTGGTGACGACGTTTATTGCGAAATTTCAGGAAGGCGATCAAGTCAGCTACTTGCTGAAGTTGCTCTTGGGTGAGTTGATCATGGTCTTGTTTGAGAGCTTCTATTCTCATCCTTAACTGTGGCGGATAGTTTTTGTAGGGTGCGTTAACGCAGTAACGCACCGACAAGCGTTTAATATGGTGCGTTACGGCTAGTGCCTAACGCACCCTACTTGCTACGATCTAGCGACACTAAATATGATCGAGTGGTGCTGTACTCTGCTGGCTAAGGCACCCTACTCGCTAAAACTAGAACTGATATTAAACGTGCGATGTTGCACATGAACCTTCAGCGGGAAGCGGGGCGTTGACAATAATTTCTTGATAACCTCTATCCTTAAGCACTTGGCTAAGTAGTTGTTCAACAGTTTTTTGAACGCGAGCGCTAGCTGTCTTAATCAGCCAACTTTGACAAGCAGCCTCTTCAACTTTTTTCAGCGCTTCACGTTGTGCTTGGGCTTGCAAATTAACTACGTCAGGCCCCCATCCTAAAAAACCTCGGTCATAGGAATAAACGCTAGAGTGTTCTAGATTCAGCTTACTGTCAAGCACCTTTAGCGGCGGTAAAGTTACAGTAATTTTGTCTCCTTCAACCTGCACGTCATCAGCTTGAAACTCTCTCAAGTCAACTCCAACTCTGACGTTACCGTGAGCAATGTAGAGCAACTTACTCTTCGTTATTCGCCCCTTTTCGCTCACAGGCACCACAGTATCCATTTCAAACATAGCTGTGGTCAACTCGCTGACATCTCTAACTTGACGAACTATCAGCGTACCTGGATCGTCAATTACCTTTGTTGAGTCACTTGTTTGACTATGTTGGTAGGCTAGCCACAACACAACAATCAACAAAATTACAACAACGCCTGCTAACACTTTGCTAACTAAATTTGAGTCTCTGATTGAGCTAGCTGTCATACCCGATCTCCCTTTTGAACAACTATATTTTTGAGCATTCTAAAGCCAGTATTCCCTATTTATAATTATAAACCACGCATCCTGGGAGAGAGGCGGTTAATTGTTGGTCTGGAAACAGTGTAATATCGCTAACACAGGGGTAGTCTAGATAGGCTATCGAAAACTTTGTTTAATTTGCAACTTGCTGGGGATCGCCCTGCAAAAATTAGTTCACAAGTCTCGGAACACATTTTACCTCTGCGGCTCGAACCGTCCGGCGCGCGCCCACTTACCCTGAGAATTGGCAGTAGCTTTAGATACCAGCGCTTCGATGCAAGGCGAAAAGTGGGAAAAGGCAAAAGCCGCTTGTCAGGCGCTAGTTGCACAGTTACGACTTTGCGTCTGATTCCTTCTGCTTCTCTTTCCTCTAGAATCGCTTCAAATTGCTCCCAGGTTACGTCACGGATGGTAATCAAACTACCTGGGTTGAACTGAATATTTTTGAGGGGGATGGTGACGGGTGTTGCCACAGTCATATATTTGAATTCCCTTAGTCCGTGTTTGAAAAGTGGTTATTCCTTTTAATCTCATTTTTGAGAGCGTTTAACTATATAATTTAACTGCATTTATTATACTGCTTGAAATCTATTTTATGCGGTTTGCTGATTTGTGGTTAATGTAATTTAATGTCTCGATCGCTCGCTTAATTTTAAGGTGGAGGCAATGTTCCGATTCAGTTTTCAGCTAACTCTAAGAATTGCTCGGCATAAACAATTTGTTCGTTAGCTCGCTAAACTCTCAATTGCAATGGCGAAATTGGTGGGATTGTAGGCAACAGTCCTGGAAACTGTCGCCAAATTCTCCCACAAGCACAGCAGCATCTGGTCACCCAACGTCCGCGTTTCTCGGTTTCGCCACAGCAATAGAATCAGATTGTCGCGCAATTGTTGGATGCCTCTACCAAAGGCGATTTAGTCAAGAGATTCCTCTAATTCCTCTGAATCATCAGAATCGTTTAATTCCACCGCATCCTTAGCACTAACCGCATACTCATAAGTTAAAGTGGCAAATGGAAAGGGAAATGGCAGAGAAACATCATCTGCAAAATAGGGCCAGCGGTTTCTGAGATTATGAACAAAGCAAGCCAGTTTGTCTGGAGCAATTTCTGGAGAGTGAACAACAGCTATTTCTAACAGCCTGGGATTCGCTGCTTGTCTGCTACCATTATCAAGCCGAGACTGGGACTGACGTAATATATCCTGTTCAGTAGTGAGAAGCTTCCTAATACTTAGATACAGCGAAGTTCCCTCATTGTTACACACTCCCTGCCATTGGAAAACGCCACCTTTACTAATTCGGCTGCCAGGAGAACCCTTGACAATCCCAATAGGAACTTCGCCATTTGTTGCCACTCGCAACCGTACTATTAACAGACGACTTTGCTCGGATTGTGTGGGCAGTTTCAGTTCATTAGGTAAAGCGTTATCTGGAAGTTTAGGATTTTGCAGCCAAGTCAGCATCTTTCGGGCATTTTGCGCTTCCGCCATGAAGAGTACGCGGGGAAGTTCTTCCTTTTCAATTGGCGTACTTAAGCAATCGCGCAAACAGTCAGTAACAAATTCTTGAAGCAGCTGTTGTTCCTGTTTTTTGTCGCTAGACGACTCTTCTTCGCTACTATCACCCGTTGTTTCATCAACATAAGAATCCTCATCCCATTTTTCAGCGATCAGGTATCCAAGTCCTACTGGATACGACAGCCATCCTTGAGTTAGGAATAAAGAAGGAGTAGTGACTTGTACAATTCCTGTAACTGGGTTAACTCGTACCATTAAGGCAACAGTGGAAGGCTTATTGCTAGCTGTTGTTTTTCGAGTTCGACGCAGGACATAAAAGCAAGTCAACCATAGATTTGAATCGATACCATCCTTTTGGGGATCAATTAAAGGAGCAGGCAAAATTCCAAATTGTCGCAGTAAATCCGACACAGCTTTTTGAACTCGATTAGCAGCGTCTTTAGTTTTATATTCCTTACCCTTTTGATTTTGAGCGGTTAATGGGTGGATGTGCTGATTGACATAGCCAGCCTGCATAGCTCCAATTCGCAATGCTAGTTTTGGGTCTGATTCTGGTGGAAAGAATGATTTTTTCGACCTAATTTCGATTAATGCAACGCTAAGTTTACCCTCGGTTTTGGGTAGAGATGAAGTAATTTTACGAATGCGTTCATCAAGTAAATTAATCCGTCGCTGTTGACGAGTGTTACCTTTTACAGACGGATTATCAACATCAAGTTTTTGCGTCAAATCTTGAACGTGCTGAGTTCTAATTCGTAAAGTTCCTAATGGACTTTCGTAAAGAGTTTCTTCGCCTTGGAATTCGGGAAGGGTTTGATAAATTTGAGGCTCGCCTTTTGGTGATAAGTTAAGTACCTCACGAATTTCAGCAATGAGTTGATCGCGGCATTCTTTGGTTTCCCAGAGAATAAGTATTGTGTGTGGTGAATTTTAAGGTGTTCTAAATACAGATGATGCAGCTAGAGAAGGGCGCAACATTGGAGTAGATAAATTGTCACGTTTTTTTGGCGATCTATCACCTTTTTTCTTCGGTTCTCCTTTCTCCCAGAAAGGCTTATAGTTGGCTGAAATTTTAACTGCATGACCAACTCGGCGTAGGGGAAAACCTTCTTGTTCAATCTTATTTTGAATAGCCCGATCAAGGCTAGCTAAATCCCGTGGACTAACACCAGGGAGGCAGGGGCGATCGCCTGGATGTCGAGTGTCGTAGGCAATTGCTGCTTGTATTCCCTTGGAAACTTCATTATTAAATGTAGACCACTGATACATTGGGTTTGCAGCCAAGGTATTAGGTTCAGGAAGTGGAGAGTCATTGAGCAAAAGTAACTCGCTAATCGCTTTTGACCATTTGGGTTCTCTCCCTTCCGGCGTTATCTTTTGTTTGATTGACAGAGGAATAAAGCAGAATGGTTGGTCAACTCCATCTAACCACCGATGATTATCGCCAATAAAAGCAGTGGCTCCTCGATAAGGTATCTTATCAATAAATTTGGTCATCCATTGTCGAGTAGAAAGTTGATGGTAAATAATCGGTTGATTGCGCCAAGGAACTGTTTGCAGTTTAAAACTAATGACAAACGAAATATATGCCTCGCCTACTTCCTCTTGCCTCTTTTCCTTAGTATTAAATTCAATCATTGGAACTCTCTGAGGAGGCCATGACATTATTTCAGATCCTTTGCCTAGCCTAACAACTGGATAGAAAGTTAGTTCGTATGGAATATCCCCGTCAAACAAGAGGGTTGGGTTTTTGAGAAATTCCTTGGTCAGGTAATCTGGCAGTGCTTGGAAACGAACATCGAGGGCGTTTCGGTTTTCTGGTTGATGCCAGATTGAGTAATTAGTTGGCTCTTCCTCCCACTGCCAAGCTTCATTGTCAAGTGTGTTTAGTTTGGTCTCAACTTCATCATCTCCTAAATACTCGCTAAATTCTTCCCTGAGCCAATCTTTAATTAAATCGGGTAAGTAAGAAAGAGCGGCTTTTTCTGTTGCTAGTATCCAAGGTTGACCGGGACGCTGCCAACCATAACGCATTGTCTGGATAATGTTTGGGAAGCTAGCGGCTATGATGGAGTCGAGAGAACGGACTGGTACAGATGGATATTTTGAACGTCCAATTTTGAAACGTGCATTCGCAAGGAATTGGGCAACTTGTTGCCAATCTTTTGGAACTTGGAGTTGGAAAAGTTTGTACTCCACATCCTGAATCAGTTCCCAAGAGCCAAGGAGAATATTTTTAAATTCCATAGTTTAAGTCCTTTGTTTGCTTAAGTGCGTTTAGAAAAGCTCCGTAAAGCGATCGCGCTAGTGTTCTTTCATAGGGTCGTTTTCCTTCCCCCTCAACCTCAAGTTGAAGCTCTTTGATAATGCCGACCAACAGTGAGGTAACTTCACTATCAAGTTCACCTGTGGCTGATTTCGGTGCAAACTTGACATCTAGAAAATGAACGATGCAGGGAACGCCACCTCGTACCAAACGTCCGATGATTTGCCAAATACTCACCAACTGTGTCCAACAAAGTACAGAACGTTCATCATCGGTCAATTGTTTGAAGGACATCGCCCGACAGTTCAAGTCAAGCATCTTTGCCACTGCATATTTGTAGAATTCGCTTTCAACATTGGTCAGCGTTAAAGGTTCACCGCGTCTATTTATGGCTTCGTACAAAGTAGAATCTTCTGCATTCTGGATCGCCCAATTGTTGAGTTGCTGAACCGTAGTTTGCCAGTCATCGGGAACAGGCATGGGTCGGCTTAAGAAAATTGCTGCTCCAAATGCGGCAATGCGTTTATCGTTGAGAATGTTGTGACCCCGCTCAAGTGCCATCAAAGGTGCAATTACAATTTGAATTTGAGTGGGAAGTTTGTTTAAATCGCGAATCTTACCTCGGCGAATTCCTTTTAAATCAGCAGGTGCATTGTCGCGGCGGAGTACGGCAATACTATTGATTTGTTCGAGGCGGTAGAGTGGTTTTAAAATTGACTCAACCAGCGCTGCTTCATCGTAGCTGTTTGTGATCAGCAGTAAGCGTTGGCGATCGCTCCACCGTTGCGGATCTTTTTGTTCTAGCTCTTTTAACCTCTCAAATAATAGATCGAGAAAGTTTTTGGCTTTTCCTGGACTGTAACAGATAGCCTTAACCATCTCATCCGCTGCTTTTTTGCGTACAGCAGGTGGCTGTCCGGATAGGGCAATGTATTTCCCTCCGCTTTGCTGTGGTTTGAAGAAAAACTCACTTTCGCCAATCCCAGCATCACCAGCCTTATCATTATTAGGAGCAGGTTCTAACAATACTGTGGGATTTTTCTGGATGTGATAAGCGGGAGTTCCTGGCGCATAGCTAGTTCCTGAAATCAGCACCGTATGGGGGCCATCCCAATCGTCCACGGCAAAGAGGGTGGGAAAATTTAGAAGTAAATAACGACCAACGTAGCGGAAATACTCTAGTTTGCCACCAGAGTTACTGGTGCGATCGCGTGTATATTTAAAGCCCAAAATATTCCCAACTGGTGCAGATGGTACAATCGGCAAATAGTCGCGGGGTGGGCGATATACCAGCGATAAGCTGGTGTCGTGAAAGTCGATAATTTGCGATCGCATTAAAGCACTCAGATGGTCAACCAAAAAGCCCAAGCGATTGCTCAATACTGCCACCAGAATTGCAAAATGTAAGTGGCGCGTAACTTCGTCAAACTTCGTTTTATCTGTTAGACAAATACCAAGGGATTCCAGCCATCGCCGTAACCAATCAGCCACCTCAGCTAATGCTGCACGCTCATTTTCGGCACTCAACAAAGTAAAGGCAATGTCTGAAAGTTCTCCACCCTTGCGACGATTAAAAGGAGCTTGCAAAAATCCCTCAATGGTTTCCATTAGCTGTTTGCGGCGCTGACGTTCCTCAAAAGGAGGTAAACCCGCTTCAATCCGATTTCGTCGCTGCTGACTGCGTTGCGTGCGGCTGAGTTTGGGTTGGGTTTCCTCGTTGTCTGTTTCAGAGGCAGGTTCGAGAATATCGCGAATAATATGAGCAAACACCGAACGACCAGTAAAGGGAGTTGAACCCAACCATTCCACCAGTTTGGGTTGGTTGTGCAGTTTGGGAAGAATAATATCAGCAGCAATTTGAGCGTAATCATTCGCTTTTTTCGCTGTTGCTACCAGTTCAGCAGTCAGGGGGCGACGGTCAGAATTATAAATCCCATTAGCGAATTTGATTCCCAACTGATTTAATAATGAGTTTCCGGAAGCATCGACTAAAACTTCATCGGGTGCAAAAGCTTCGTCAAACTGCACTTGTACCCGGTCAGCTTCGTCAATAAAAAGAAAGCTACATTCGCGGTAAACAGCTTCAGCGAAAGTCAATTTTTCTTCAAATAGTTCAGGGGGAGTGCGAGTATGAATAAAACTAGCTGGAGTTAACACCCAAACTAAAGCTTGTGCCATATCTCGTTCTAATTGATGGCGCGGACATTTGTAATAAAAAGGACAGGTATACTTATCTTCGCTTTGACCTTCCTCCCAATCCTCCAGATCCTCGTCATCTATTTGATCGTTCTGATTAACAAGGATCGCTTTTTGGTAAAGGGTGTGACAAGGTTCAAAGCCAAATTCCCACTTTTCTTCTGATTGAACTAAAGCTAATAATGGGCAGACAGGGCTAAACCAGCGCCATGCTGGATGAGTAGCTCCTTGAGCAATTTCCTCTCCTTGTGTTGCTAGAATCGGTTCGTAGACTTTTTCTAGTTGTTGGAAGCGATCGCTCCCCATAATAGGAACCGCCGGAATCCCCAATCCATGCCAAAATAAGGAAGCAAGACGCACTTGTGCCACCACATCATTAACGATTAAGGCACACCGATATTTATTTTTAGCTAATTGATAAGTTAGAACTTCTAGAAATGTTGATTTCCCGACATTCAACAAGCCTACAATGTGAACAAGTTGGTCTATCTCCAATCTTTTAGTTGCGGAAAAGTCATCAATTTCTGGCTGATATAAGCGCCAAATAATTCCTTGAATACGCTCGCAATAATTTTCTGGCTGATACCCAGCTTGCGCTAGTTTTTCATCCATT
Source organism: Microseira sp. BLCC-F43 (assembly GCF_041929235.1). Lineage (NCBI taxonomy): Bacteria > Bacillati > Cyanobacteriota > Cyanophyceae > Aerosakkonematales > Aerosakkonemataceae > Microseira > Microseira sp. BLCC-F43. The sequence goes on along the minus strand of NZ_JBHFNP010000049.1, from coordinate 43,889 downwards.
TCCTGGGCAGAGAGCAGCAATTCTTCCCAGGTGACAGTATAGGAAGGATTATGCTTGGTGCGGGTGCGATGAAAAGATATCTGAGGCGAAGTGGCAATCTTTGCAACAACTTCAGGAATGTTGATAGGAACCTCCACAAGAGTATGACTTTTGTGAGATATTTTGGCATACCAATAGCCAGCAGATGCTAGTTTAATTTTTCGTTTTTTATGCGGTGGTGTTGTCGATAAATTTTGCTGATAAAGAGGAAGGCGACGGGGATAGGTACTCGTGGGAATTAATAGAGGAACATCATTAATATCCGTTAAGCTAAATATTCTTATAGTTTCAGGAATTTTAATGTATTCCGAGAGACTCCGCTCCCATTGATTGCCTTTGCGACGCACGAGATAAAAACGAGCTTTTTGGACAAGCTGCCAGTTATCATCAGAAAGTCCCGCCACCGGAAAACGATAACCCGAAAGTAGCGCTGAGACTGATATAGCTGGTTCTTCTGGAGCTATTTCCTGCAACAAGGTTAGCCCTAATTCTACTTCAGCAATGAGTTGTGCAAGTCGTTTAACCTCTTGTTTTCTTACTTTTCCATCAACATCAGGCAAACTCTCTGCCACGTAATCCTTTAAGTCATTTGATTCGCGTAAAGCTTTACGCAATTGTTGACCCCAGCGAGATGTGTCACGCATGGTTATTTTTCTCCAAATTATTTTGAGCCATTGAAATAATTTCGCTCATCAACATTAAGCGCACGCCGCCTAATAATGGTTCTATTTGTTGACGTACCACCTGAATTCGCAATGATTCTTCTCGTTCATCTGGAAAGACAACAAAGGTTTCAGTTGCATCAGGACGATACTGCACCGATTGCAAACGCTCTTCATCCAAATAAGACCAATCTTTGACATCAATTGCCCAGCTAACTTTCCTGCCAAATTATACAAGTAAGTCAAATTCGTCAATCTGAGGCCAGAGAGTCACCCGAATTCCCATTTTCGTGAGAGATTCTGCTAGTTTTATTTCCGCAATTCCTGGAATTGTTCCATATCGATGAACGCCAGGAGTAACAGCTTTATAACTTGCTTTTTCGGCTTTATCCTTGGAAATTGACTCGACTGGTGGCAAATTAAGTTTGGCATTGAGTCGTTCGCAGGTCATGTTTCGGCAGCTATGACTTCCGTCGCGACGGCGGCGCATTACATACTGGCAACGAGGGCAAAAATGATAGGTGTTTTCTTCTGCTAAATCAACTAAATCAATGTAAGTTTGTTTTAAGAAATCGCGCAGAGGTCTAAGTTGAGAGGAAGACAGGAAGTGGCGATATTCTGAATAGGGCAGGACAGGACGTTCAATAATCAGTTTGCGAAAAGCGCGATAGGAATCTTCTAGTTGGTGTCCTCGGCAATATTCAAGAACATCTTGCAGAATTTTCTCCTGTACCTGCTGTTCTAGATCAGAACCCGTAACTTGCCATTGGGCGGCGAAATCGGACACTAACCCATCTTCAATTAAGGTGACTTCCGGGGAAAGGTTTTTAATTTCTGCTGTCGGTTTCCAATCTACAACGGGATTTTTTGCCCACTCAAAAAATTCGGGGAGGTTTGAGGGGACTTGTTCATCTCCTTGCAACAAAGATGTTAGGTACATTCGAGACATCCCGATGCGGAGAGCTTTTGGGATGTGCATTTTCTTTTCGGGGTTTCGCGTTTCCCACTCGGACAGTCCTGTCGCCAGATATCGCAAGGTTTCCGTTACGGATATCTGGAGTTTTGGTTCAACTTCTGCGTCGTTGGAAAGTAGGCGAAGACTGCGGGCGGCATTATCTTCCCATTCCACGTCGATACCTCGGATTGTCTGCAACCAACGTTGCACTGTTGCTTTCTGACGCGGTTGCATTCCCAGTTCTAGGCACAATTCTTCCAGAGTCGGCGCCTGTTTGTGGATGCGAAACCATTCCCGTAGCGCCTCCAAGATTTTCTCTCGATGTCTGGTGACTTTCATGGGTCACTCCCCTATATCTGAGGTGTGCGAATCATTCTGGCATCGCGATCGCTAGAGGGTCAAGAAAGTTTTTCCATGTTTTCATGATGTTTCCCATGTTTCCATTTTTGCTGATGAACTGGCAAGCAGACGGTTATGTGTTGGCAATAGCGAAAAGGCGGATCGCCTAACGGTTTTGTCGCCCTGTCAGGCTAATGCCGCATAATGATGGCAAAGTGCAGCTATGGAATTGATCGGGAAAATATAATTGTGATTCCCTTTTCCTGCCGCATTGACCATGTAGAGCAGAATTATGCTGCCAAGGATTTTTAGCGTCAAAGTGCTTTGGAATAGCAAGTCGGAAATCCAGGCATTGCTTGAGTCAAATCCCAGCTTGAAACAAAAGCGGGATGCGCTGGAAGGTAAACCTTTGAGTATGGAGGAAGTAATCGAAATTGGTCAGATGATTGCCAGCGGTTTGCAACTTCGCAAGCAACAAGCGATCGCTCTTTTCCGAGAGCAGTTGAATGGTTTGGCAGAAGCAGTGGTGGCAGGCGAAACCATGACCGAAAAAATGATTTACAACGCCGCTTATTTAATTCCTTGTTCAAGCGAATCTGCATCGATATAAAAAGTCTAATATCTCGACCAATTAGGCATTTTTTGGCAAATCTGCTCCAAATTTTTTACAGTAAATTATACATTAAACCAACTTTATTAAGACGATATTACTATTATGTTGCTCAAATAACGTTTCCGATTCCAGCGCCGCTAGATGGTATTATGTGGATAGGAAAACAAATTATAGAGCGTGCCAATGCCGAATTAGACGACAAAGAAAATTTGCCCAAACAGTTATTAGCTTTGCAGTTAGCGTTCGATATCGGTGAAATTTACGAGCCAACTCGATGGGAAAAGCGAATATATCTTGAAGTTTATTCCCGGTACTCCAGAAGAACCAACCATACCGACTGAAACAGGGGAATACAGTATTTTTTAGCCAAAAAACAACGCTATAAAACACAGCAGTAATTTTATAACCTTCAAGCTGCGGAATGGGAAAATGCAGTTGCTCAAATTACCGAAATATATAAATCGGCTGTTGTTGAACCAGAGAATGAAGCAGCGCGAATTTATCTATTAGTTATTATTCTAGAATAAAACATACTTGCCGAACAATTTTTAGCTTGGCAAAAAGCTTGTCCTCCCTGGCAATTAGAGTTGGGAAAAGCGCTGCCTCCCTATCATTTTATCTGAAGTTAAAGTTTGAAATTATATAAGGATTTAGGTGATGCGAGCGCTCGCACCCATTGGGGAAACAGGTTGCCAGAAAGACCGCTTAATCGAGGGATCGCTTACAGGCATCAGTCTTCGCGTCAAGTAGATCGTCGGCGTGCTTTAGGTATTCACTCTCCTGGTTGCCCACAAGCGTCATTAGGTCTTGGTATCAATGAAATTTTACAAAATCTTGACTGGATATTTATTTATTTTTTCCCAAAATATGTTGTGATTTTTTCTGGGTAAATTTCTTGTTTTTTAAATAAAGTTTTGATGAAGATTAAGTAAAGACAATAGACAAAAAAAAACCATGGGTAAAAATTAAGTAAATTGCCTGCTGATATTCCATCTGGCAGGATAAGGAAATAAATAATCTCGAAAATATCTTGGCATTTGCCCTAGATAAAGAAAGAGATTTTTAGCAACTGCTGATAGAAGAGTTTTGGCAATTTTTAGGCTCAGATGCTAGCCGAAAAATTGCTATTTTCTAATTGCTGCGATCGTGGGGTTCAGTACAATCGCGATCTTTGGAGTACACCAACCTTTAACTTTCATCCAGATTGGGAGTGTTGATATGAAATTTCTTTATCAAATCTTGACCTCATTAGCTGTTGCTACGACTGCTGTCATCAACTTGTCAGCGGGCGTAGAGGCAGCTACTTTTGGCTCAAATTCTTCGCCCAGCGCTTCATTTTTGCTCGATATTTCAACAAGCAAGCTCGCCACAGTCGGTGGGAATATTGACAATTCCAACTTGTCAAATTCTACAACCCCCTCTCAACTCGCCATCGGACTCAACTTCACTGCTAGTACGTTGATTGACAGTTTCTTCATCCCGTCGTTGGACAGTTTCTTCATCCCGCCGGACACAATGGGTGCAGTTGGTAGCGATCGCATTGTCGAACTAATTAACGGTAAGTACTCGGTCTACGATAAAGGTACTGGTACCCTGCTGCAATTCAGCTCGCTCAACCAGTTTTGGAGCGACGCCGGAGTAACGCCCAGTCGCTTTGCTTTTGACCCAAGAGTAGTATACGACCCCTTCAGTCAGCGCTGGTATGCTGTTTCTGTGGACAACCAACGTGGCGAGAATAACTTCTTGTTTGCCGTATCAAAGTCTTCCGATCCAATAACTGGATGGACTGGTTTTGCCATTGATAGCGACTCAACAAATCAACGCTGGGCAGATTATCCGACCCTGGGGTTTGATCGAGACGGCGTTTATCTGGCGGCGAATATGTTTCCCATCTCTGCTGTTGATTTAAGAACGACTATTGTGGCGCTGCCAAAGAACGATCTGCTGACAGCAACGCCGACGGTTGCTAATGCGACAAAATTCGAGAATATATCTCAGAGCGAAACTGGATTTGCCGTGCAGCCTGTTGTCAATCTAGACAATACGGGATTGCCAGCTGCTCTATTATCTGGCTTCAATACATTGGCAGGCGAATTCAAGCGATCAAACATTGTCGGGGATATAACTTCACCCACACTTGATACTTCAAATGGATTGATTTCTGTTACCCCATACTTTTCTCCAGGGAGTGGCGAACAGCCAGGGCCGAAACCAAATTTGGAGATATTTCGACGCGCCAACTTTTCTTCAAATATAATTGGGCAAAATGGCTCTTTCTGGGGCGGACAAACTGTTGATAACGCAGGACGTGCAGCACTTCGCTGGTTCCAAATCGATGCCACCACCAACCAACGCAAGCAAGAAGGTTTAATTGCCGATCCAAATCTGGATTTTTACTATGGTTCGCTTGCTGTAAACGATTTTGGCGATGTTGTAATTGGTTTCAATGGTTCGGGTGAATCGCAATTTGTCAGCAGTTATGCAGTGCTGGGTCAAACTTTCGGGGGTGTCACAACTTTTGGCAATCCTTTGTTGCTCCAAGCTGGTGCTGCCGATTACTTTCAAGACTTCGGAAGTGGTCGCAACCGCTGGGGAGACTACAGCGCCACCGTCCTCGATCCAACCGATCCGTTTAGCTTCTGGACGTTCCAAGAGTTTGTTTTCGATGAAGATGTGTGGGGTACGCAGATTACCCAACTCAGAGTCGTTCCCGTTGCCGTTCCCGAACCCACTTCTGCGTTCGGCTTCTTGGCATTTGGTGCGTTTGGCGTCAGTTCTCTGCTGAAGCGAAAACAGCAACAGAAAGTGTAGCATAACACTTTTATTGGATTGGGTTTCTTGACCGCTTGACGGGTGCGTGAGCACTACCAGTACTAGATATCAGACTGGTTGCGATCGCCCATACCAATAAACCAATTGCACAAGATACAAAAGCAATATGCCGACCGCACGCACTCGCGTTCGCATCGCTTCATATAGTTTCCGGTTGCATCGGAATTACGACCTTTAGGGGCAAGCTCGCAATTAGCCATTAGCAATTACCAATTACCAAGAAAGGCCGCTCATTCCAATGCAACCGGATTTGATATCACCTGGCAATGTTTAGCGGTAAAGGTGGAGTCGGAAAAACCACCCTTGCTTGCGGTTTGGCGCGGGGTTGGGCAAAGTTGTTTCCTAATGAAGAAATCCTCTGTCACGAATGTAGGTTGGGTTTCCTGGCATAAACCCAACCTATGGCAATGGCAGATCCTACTATATCCTCAAGCAAAAATTAGCAGTAGAACCTAACCAAGTTTAACAATTAACGTCACAAGGCAACGCGCTCTTTTCAGCCATTTTAACCATCCGCTGGCTCCATTCCAACAGCTAACAAATTGATTGTATATGCTTGTGGCTTGTGAGCCTGCGTTAACTACACAAGCAGCCAAAGCACTCCAATTTTTGGCAATGGCTAAAGCAACACAAGGTCCTGCTACTGCTGCGTAGGCAGGAGGTATCAACGTATCGCTGAGGTTTTGCACCATGTCGGAAACAACAATGCCAGCATAATTAGCTGCTGTGATGCGTGTGTTTTCTGGCAAAAAACTTTGGTAGGTTGCAGATGTTTCGTTAACAGATTTTAGCTCTTTTTGAGGTGCGGTTGATACAGATTTGAATAAATCCGGTTGATTTTGGAGATAAATCTGTCTTGCTGGTGCTTGTAGAGAGTCAAACAACTCGCGACGTTCTGCAACTGATAACCTTTCTATAGCACGTCTATCAACTCTGATAGCTCCTGCTTTAATTCTGTTATCGATATTGTTTGCCCTTTGTTCAAGTTGTTCCAAACGCGGCTGATTAGCTTTTTCTGCTTTCTCAAATGTATCGAGAGGAGTGATGCTACCTTGTGTGCCTTGGCTATTTGCTAAAGTCTGAGCATTTTGTAAGGCATTGTCCAAAGCAGCTTTCATTGCTTGTGCGTATTCAAGTGTAGCCTGACTAATTTCCTCCGAGTCTCCCACCGCGAATACATTTTGCCTTTCTATTCGGTTGAATGCCGTTTCAATCCTATTCAATCTGGCTGTGGCATTTCCTAATTGTAGTTGAATTGTTTGGCTTGGCGTTATTCGGGGATTTTGTATTGGGATTTGAGCCAAAGTGTTAATACTCGTTAACAAACAGCCCACACTCGCCAAAATCATCCATTTCCATTTGAGCCGATTTAAGTTCCTAAACATTACTTTTCTTCCTTGGTATAAGATATAATTTTGATGAATTTAAGCTCAGCAAAAACTCACCCCATTTATACGAGGATGCGCCCGGATATGTAATATTAGCCCTGCGGGTTTGTAAATCTTGTGGGCGAATTACTTTGACTTTTGGTCAAACAAGAAATTTGGGGTGGTCAGAATTTACAGCTGCCTGTCATTCATCCTCAACACCCACTGGCAAATTAGACGCAACCTAATGTTTGATTTCTCGCGATCAGCGCTAAACCGAATTAACCTTGAAAGACTGCCTGCAATCTTGATGCACTTAACCAGGACAATTGCGCGATCGCACTTCTGCTATCACCTGGCCTCAACCCACAACCATAGCCAGCTAACTGCCTACTATGTTACACCAGGCGGTTTAATATTTTTATCTTGCCTGTTTTACCTGAGAATAGCGCTTTAACGCTCTGATAATATTAGATTAGCAAGCATTTATTGAAAATGCTAAATTGTTAAGAATACTTAACTAAATTAGGCTCAGATCGCTGCGAGCGCAATTCCATCTTTGATGTCATAAAAAGCTATGTCATATCACTTCCGTTTATGCAGTCACAGTATGGGAGAAAATGTGCAAATAATTTTGCTCCCTACCCCTGGGTCCCCTCTGCACCTGGAGCGGTCTGAGTATGAGTAGTAATGCTTCAAGATAAACTAGAGTCAATCCGAGCGCATATGTGATGCTATGCACCCATCCAATCCCCCCCGTCCGCCTTCGGAAACCCTGCCGACGATGTATGATTTGCCCAGTGAAGATCCTCACGCTCCCGATCTGCCAGAGCAGCACCCGCGATCGCCTAAAGAAACCATGCCGACGATGTACGATTTGCCTAGTGAATTAGTAGGAGAAACAGGATTGCCGGACGAATTTCATCGCATTCAAGCTGATAGTCTGAGCGAAACTTGTCAACCGCCTAATTGGCAGCTAGATGAGGTCTTTACTGCTAGCGACCTCAATCTTTATTATGACCCCCGTCATCCCGGCTGGTATAAACGTCCTGATTGGTTTCTAGTTTTAGGTGTTTCCCGTTTCCAAGAACAGCAAAATTTACGCTTAAGCTATCTAGTTTGGCAAGAAGGAGTTAATCCATTTTTAGTAGTTGAATTACTCTCTCCCACAACTGAAGAAGAAGATTTGGGGCAAACAGTTAGAAGAGTCGATCAACCTCCGACAAAGTGGGAAGTATACGAGCGGATTTTAAGGATTCCCTACTACGTTATTTACGATCGCTATGAAAACCAATTGCGTGCCTTTCGTTTAAATGGCACTCGTTACGAAGCTCTATCTCTGCCAGAGGGACGTTTGTGGCTAGAAGAAATGCAATTGGGTTTGGGATTGTGGCAGGGTAGCTATCAGGGAACAACTGGTTTGTGGCTGCGTTGGTACGATGAGAATGGTTGGATACCGACGCTAGCAGAACGTGCTGAGGAGGAACGTCTTCGCGCTGAGGAGGAACGCCTTCGCGCCGAACAGATGGAAATGGCTCTAGCTGAGGAACGTCAACGGGTGCAGCAGTTAATGGAACGATTGCGATCGCTCGGCATCGATCCAGATAGTATTAATAAATAAACCAGATATAGCACCTCGTTGAAAAGGTCGTTGCATTGCTACCATCGTTGATCGGATAAATTGCCCCCCAACAATCAAAACTCGCTCCAGGTAAGCCAATGACAATAGCACTAGACAAAACAAAAGACCAACGGCTAGTCCACTCTGGGATCAGCTGGCAACAGTTCAAGTTACTTCAACAAAGCTTTGCCGACTCACCTGGAATTAGACTGGCTTTCTATAAAGGAGAGATTGAAATCTTGACAGTTTCCCCAGACCATGAATCAATCAGCCGCATGATTACCGGGTTGCTCATTGTGTATTTTTTGAACAAAGACATTGAGTTCAACCCATTAGGCAGCTTTACCCAAGAAAAGGAAGAGGAAGTTTCAGCCCAAGCTGACGAATCTTTTGCGATTGGTAGCTCAACATCGACTAAACCTGACCTGTCTGTGGAAGTAATATTTACTAGCGGTAGCGAGCGCAAATTGACGCGCTATAAAGTTTTAGGTGTCCCTGAAGTGTGGTTTTGGGAAGATGGTTTATTCAAACTCTACCGCTTGCGGGAATCTGGTTACGAGCAAATCGAACGCTCTGAAGTGCTGCCAGATTTGGATATCAACCTGTTGGCACGTTGCTTGATGATGGCTTCTAAAGTGGAAGCGCTGAAAGCATTTCAACAGGGAATTGCTAAAGCTTAGACTGCTATGGGAAGCATAGCAGCTTGTACGGGATAGCCTTTTCTCAACTTTCTCGTCGCTTCTGGAAATAACGAAGACGATAGATTCTAACCAGTCATTTTTAAGCAGTATTTTCCACTGTCAATCCTATTTCTTGTCCATAGGATAGTTCCAGCGTGTGACCATCTGGATCTCGCAAGAAGGCCCAATATCCAACCGGATATCCAGAATCTTTTTGTTCCTGAACCAGTACACCTTCCTGTTTTGCCCTTTCGCAAAGAGCATCCATGTATTCGCGACTTTTACAACCAACCCCAAGGTGTGCCAAAGGAGACAGAACCGAATGCACTGAGTCTGTCTGAATCAGAACGATCGCAAAAGGACGAGTGCGATCGCAAAGCCAAACAACAGCCACACCTGTTGCTGCATCAATGCGGCGATGAATCACCTCCATTCCAGCATAGGTAGAGTAAAACTTGATACTTCGCTCAATATCTGAGACGGGGAGTGCTATGTGTGTAAGTCCAATATCAATCATTGCAACCTCTATAAAAGGTAAGGCAGATGAGCTAGTGTTGAAATTGATTTCTTCCCTATTTTAATGGAACTGAGGTTAATATAGTCCATCTATATCAGGTAAATAAACCCGTGAACTATTCTCTCAATTGACGACTTGAAATAAATTTTCTAAGTTGACATGTCAATATACTCATACTCGTAATAACTACCTTGGCAATCTTTCAGATTAAGCGAAAGTTTGATCTTTCGGCTTTCGTAAATGTAAGAATCAAACCCGTCTCGTATAGTGTCAGATTCAATTTTTAATTTCCATAGCTGTGTGGTATTGTCAAATTTAAAAACAATTTTTTCTTTTTCGTGCCTACAAATATAGCGAAGACACCAGCATCTAATGGAAACACTGCTGTCTTTTGATTCTGTATGTTTGTCAGATGTATTACTTACCATGCTTTCTTCACTGTGAGAACTCATGACAATCGGATTGCCGTCATAGAAAAAACAGAATTCTTTAGTATACCCATTGTGGGTAAACTCTAACTTCTTTTTTTCGCCGAAGCTTGGGCTTTCGGGTAGATCTGCAAGTAAATACTTTTCCATATTATTTTCGTGGTTAACATCCTAATTTTGTTTGAGAAAATATTTCACTGATGTGAATAATAGAGCCTATAACTACTGCCCAAGTTTAGCATTCGCTTTCAACTGATTAGACTTTCCCACCAACTTCGCAACGGGTGGGTTTTCTGGGGCATATAGTGCCCTTTAACCCGAATAGCATTGAACAAATCCCTTAATGTTTGAGCATCAAGAGCTGCTTCCTCTGACCAATGCTTTATTATCTCTAAAGTAGATAAAACCTGAAGGTACGGAGCCGTTTGCTGAAAAAATGCGATCGCTTTCTTGTCGTCAGTCGCTATTGCCCATCCTCGGTGAACGGCGATCGCGCAGGTTGCAGCTTCGCCGTCACCCAAAATTGTGGAGTAGTTTACAAACGATTCCGCCTCATCTTCTGATTCAAAATCCACGACTATAAGTAGACTCTGTGCAATCGCTGCCTCGAATTGAGTCGCACCATCGTTTTCCTCTTGCTCAAGACGCTGGAGCGTTTTTAACTCCTGCTCTCGGACAACTTGGGTAACTGCAACCTGAACAGGAATAGACTTCAGAATTGCCAGCAATTGACCTGAAGCACAAAAGTTTAGAATGCAACAGGCATCAAGAAGTATGTGGGAGTGAACAAAAGGCATAACTTAACTTCTCCCATTATTCTTGCATCTAGATCAGGTTGAAATCAGAGGCTTCCTCCATCATTCCGCTTGAATGTTCCCGTAATTTCTCTGCAATGCGACGAGCCTCCAATCGGTCAACTAAGAGGAAATCTGCAAAACGCCCTTCAGTAATAAGACCCCGATCTAACGCCTCAATCGCAAGAAGCTGATAGTGACGGGTAGTTATGTCAGTGCGCTGTGGGATTTCCTCTAAACCAAGTTCTTGCTGAACCTTCCTTACCTTTATTCCCCGATCGCGCAATCGCTCCCAAGTTCCTGATGGCACAAGTTCCATCTCTTCTAATCGATAAACAAGCGCTTCTACGGACACACCGTAGTAATGGGCTAGTGTGAATAAATGAGTTGGAGTAAACTTTCCATGTGAACGGTAAATATCGTTGAACCGTTTGAGCAAACTGCTTGTTGGCATCAGGAAATATTTTGGGAAGGTGTCGGCTAGTCGCTCGCTTTCTGGAATTCGCTGGTACTGACCCTCAAAGTCCAATACAGGCTTTCGCCGATGTGCGAGAAAGTGAAGGTATTCATGAGCCAGCGACCAACGTCGCCGCTCCTCTGGGTGATTAGCATTTATTGCTATGCAACCCCCAAGTTTTTCGTCGTAGCTGTAAACTCCTGAGTATTTTTGTGGCATTTCTAAATAGAAGATGCGGAGTCCCACATCCTGCTCTAGAATGTCCCGCAGACGTGATATGGGGCTATCTCCTAATCCAAGTCTTTGACGTTCTGCGATAGCTATGCTTTCCGCAGCAGCTTTGATCGGCATATTCGTCACCTCATACTCAGGAGGATAGTTCTGCGGCAGTGGTGCATCCATAATTTCCTCAAGTTCCAGATAATTCCGGCAGAACTCCTCTAGAAGCCGAATAGTTGGTTCAATTTGTGCTTCTTCACCTTCGCGGCGCTGATATGCTGCCCGGAACTGCATCTCGAAAGGTTGAACCACAGGGCGAGGTCGAACAAATTCACTAACAGATCGCCCATAAGCACGGGCAAGCTTAATCAGTTCAGTTGCCTTAAGACGGCGCTCTCCTTTCTCAATGGCAACCATAGTGGTGCGTGCAACATCAATGACCTTAGCTGCATCAGATTGAGTCATACCGCACTTTTTACGTGCCTGTTGAAGAAGTTCTCCCAGGGTTCGCAGGTCAATATTGTCAAGGATATTGTTAGTCATATGTTTTCCCTCAACCGAACTTCGCGTCTCGTTTAGCATCCGTTCAATGCCTGCTGTTTATCGCGTTGATTCAATAGTCCAACCGCAATCTGGGATTCTACCGCATCCCATTCGGAAACGTAGCTCCGATATAGCTGAATTAAGCGAGTCTGCATGTCGGCAGGTAGTAGGTTTTCTGCCACAGCGCCGCGATCAACAATGTCGTCCAGTTCGGGAAACTCTTTGGTCATGGCTTCCCACTGAAGACTAGGTTCATTTGAGGCACTGAGTAGGCAACGGAGGGTGGTAACCTGCGCCAGCATGTGACGAAGATGTAAACTCGGCTCTTTTGGCAGGCGGCTTCCGTGAAGTACTACATAGCGCGTTCCATCTTTTATATCGGTAGCGGCAAGCGCTTGTCGTCTCAAAAGACAAGAGGAGCAGTAACCACACTGAATCGGTTGCTGGCGATGTGGGCTGTCACATGACATGGTAAGCGGCGGCAAATCGTTTCTCCCGTCTTCTGCCAATGCTTTGCACATTTGAGCTTTAGTCCAGAAGAGGAATGGGTTATGCACCCGGAACTCTTCTCCTAAAAGCTCTGACACAACACCCCCTACCATAAGCAAAGTCAGTGGGTGAACAGAGCGGGAATGATCCAACCCCACAGCAGATGCGCGGTAAGGAAGGTTGATGGCTCCAATCCCATTCTCGTACACGCAGAGAACTCGCCGACCCATAAGGTACGCGCACGCAGCACCAAGCAGGGTAAATACAACCCCTCGTGCCCGCGATCGCTTGTTCTTTTGCTGCTCACTGCTATCGTGGAAGCGGATTGGGACGCGGAAAAGATGGCAACGACCGGGAAAGATAGACTCAATCTTTTTCGCTACTTCTCCCTGGCGAGCATAGACACTATTGCTACTACCAGTTCCAAACAACACGAAAGGCTTTTCTGGATACATCCGAAGACGAGTGTACAGACCCGCCAGAGCATCAAGTCCACCACTCCAAAGCGCTACTTCGCAGCCTTGAGGTACTGTTTGTAAAACTAATTGTTGTTTAACAAAACGTTCCGGTGCGACCCTTGTTTGGAAATCGAAAACCCATTCGCTCCCAGTTGCCCATTCAAGCAGGTGTTCCAGCTTTGTCCGGAAAGGTTCGGCACTCAGCAATTCTGGATGACGAACTGGAAGCACCACTTGAAGACGACGCGGCTTCCCGCTTAGATTTTGGGGCGCAAGGCGGTCTGAAGCATGGATTGCAACGGCGAGGTCAATGAGGTCGGCAACGATAGCTGGAAACTCTGCCTGAACTCGATATCCAAATGCCTCATCATCCACATTGATGCCAACATTTACCTCTTTACTCTGAGAGCAATCTATGAAGCGCACAGACCCATTACTGTTCAACACAGGTTCAAAATGCAAGGTGTAATTGTTGTAATCACCGCCGTGAAGTTTCTGCTTGATCGAAGGTTCGTTGTTCATAGCAGATCCTCATCAAGGTCTATCTCTTTCACATGCTCGCGTGGAGATCGTCGCAGGTTTTTCACATCCTCATCGGCAGCAGCTTTCTTCGCCAATTTGTTGATCTCGGCTAACATATCTGGACGGATAGCTTCAACACGTTCTGTAATGGTCAAGTTATCAACACCGGCATAGTGATTAGAAGTCAGCGGAATCCGTTGCTCAAAATTTGACTTGTATACTTCTTGGAAAAACCGTTCTACAACTGCTTCTGACAAATTGTTGGTGTTCGCTCTCTGGTTATAACGAAACTCACGTAATATACTCTTGCAAGCGCGAAGGACTTGCTCCTTAACATAATGCGGAACTGTAGCTTGTCGTGCTAGTCGATCGATTTCCATGCTTAAAGCCGCCCAGTTCACACAGATATTCTGACCAGCTAGCATAGCCTGTCCCAACATCTCCCCCATGCGCTTGGCGAGTAAAACCGGAACAGCACCTTTACTCTTGATGTCTCGCATAACTGCTTCCATCGCAATCCAGGTACATTCGTTGCGATCGCCCTTTCCTTCACACAATATCCGGTAAGGCTTTTGGTATAACCCCGAAAGCTTACTGTGAACGATATCTCCGTCAGGCATAGTTTAACCTCCGGAAGTCTTAGCTTGCTTTCATAAGGACTTACGCAAACAAACCCGGTTTTTATGAGAAATAGTCGGTTTAGTAGCTAAAAATCTCCCAAGAAACCGAGTTTCTGGCATTTGCCTGCGTAAGTCTTATTGATAACCAAGTTAGGCGATTGCTCTGACATTCTCAAGTATTAAGCAAATATGGAAATAAAAATGTCAGGTATGGCTGGCCTCTATATAGCGGATTGCCGCCCTATGGGGTATACCCAAGAAATGCGAAAGCGGCAGCAAAAATGGCAGCCGCCAGACAAACTTGCGGCAAAAGGCTGTACCACTAAGAGTTTGCCATCGGTTGTACAGCGTATGGAATCGCAGATGCGATCCGATTCTGGGAGCAGAAAAAGATGTGTCAAACATTCTTGTCAATCAAAGAGCTAGAGATCGACGCAGAAACAAAGGTGATAGGATCGTCGTGGGTAAGTCCTGTACCAACCAGCCCTACCCAATCTAACCGTAAAAGTGGGGCTGGAGCGTCTTTTATATCGTTTTCGCTTGCATCAGAATTACGACCTGTAGGGGCTTTTTCCCAATTACCAATTACCAATTACCAATTACCAATTAACAATTAAAACTCACGCCGAGAGAAAACAATAATTGCGATTGACAACAGCATCGCAGTATAAAGCAATGCGTAGGCTGCATTTTCCAGTAAAATAACAGGATTAGGTAAAACTCCAACCCCGTATACCGCCTGATTTTTTAAGTCCAATCGCGATAAATCTGGCAAAACAAGGTAAAGTCCTCGCACAAAATACTCAATACCGGGGTTTTTGGATAGCTGACCCAACTTAATTAAATCTGGACTTAAATGTCCCATTAAGTAAATCCCAAAAGTGAACAGGGTAGCAAGCAGCGAACTCGTAAAAACACCAAATAAAATAGCTACAGCAGTCAGTAGGGACAACTCAAAAAACAGATACAGAACTGCGATTAAAATGCTATCCAAAGGGAAAGAAACGCGCTTGACTAACAGCACTACCAGATAAATTACCGTCATCAAGGCTAATAATACAGCCAGCACCGCTGATAATCCCAAGTGCTTGCCAATAATAAACTCTGCGCGACTGACAGGTTTTGCCATTAAGACTAGGACGGTTTTCTTTTCAATTTCTTTATTAACCAGTCCCGTACCAACAAATACAGTGACGACTAAGCCCAATACTCCCATAGCAGCCAGACCCAGATCCAGAAGCATTTTATCCTCTGTACCCGTTGCTACTTCTGGGAGTAAAACCATCGCAGCCACTACTAAAATGGCAAATAAACCGATCAGGTAGAGGACCCGATCGCGAATCACTTCCCGAAATACGTGAGTTGCGATCGCTAAAGTTCTGCCCAGAATCATATCAATTTGGTAATGGGTAATGGGTAATGGGTAATTGGTAATTGGTTGGCTTTTTTCCCATGACCTATGACCGATTACCCATTACCTAATTTTTCTTCGTTTCTTGGGGTGATTTGAGGTTAAGTAGTCCGCGCGCTGGCTGACTTACAGGACTACATTGTAAATCGCTGAGACTCACCGGCGATCCCGCCGCTGCGCCTCGACGCCTAGATAGAGTAACTCGACAATCTTTTCTCAAATGATAGCCTTCAACTCTCGTACCGGGGCCGCGCCAGTTGGCTAACAGATTCAAATTATATCCTGAGTCTCTTGCGGAAACATCAGCTCCGTATTCCCACAGCGCGTCTTCCTCAACTCTAGGAAGTTCTTTTTGCGTCACTTCTTCCGACAGTTTAACCACCCTATCCTTGGCATTTAATAACCATCGCTCTACGTCAGGCCAAACTTTACCATCTATCTGATTTTTCAAGCGGGATTCTATGGCGTCGAGGACTAAATTCCCCCTGGGAACCGAATTTGAACCGAAGGCAACTTTGTTCACAAAAAAGCTGCGACCCAACTCATCTGCTGCGATGCTGGGATATTGTTGTAACCATCCTTGGAGGATAAAGCCAAATAATAGCCAACAACTTAAAAGTAGGTTAACCAGCAGCAAAATAGTCAGGTTTTGGCGCACCCCTGGATTCGGAGTTTTGAGTTTTAAGCCCTCCTGCCAAAATTCAGGTATTGCCGCAACTGCTGCTGATACCAGAGGCCAAGCAATAACCCCTACTGCTAGCAGTGCTGGATCGCCCCAAATGCCAAATAAAAGCAGACAAATTAAAGCTCCAGTTACCCAAGAACCTATCGAAATTCCCTGAATCGTTATCGGTTCTTTTATTGTGTACCATGCTACCCCAATAATTAATAGTAAACCGCTCACAACAACCAGAATCGGCAGGAATGCTGCAAAAGCTATCCCAGCAACCCCTACAATTACACTCGCTAATATTAGGGTTTGCCAAGACCAGATTTTTGGCGGTTTAAAATTCTTCAGCAGCTGGAGCAGGTAGGTAATTATTTGGTTTAAAATCTTCGTATCCATAAGCACGATCTCTGGTTTGTTATTTAATCCCAAACATATTTGTTAAGAACAACATGAATAAAATCGCAGTTCCGCTATAAGCATTTGCTACCAAAATTGTGCTTGAGGTTATGCGTGCCTTAGCAGAATCGTAATATCTTTTGTACAAATAACTTGTGATTGTGTGGCTATATCTGCCCGATTGTTCTTCTTGTTCTGCCGGTGTTGCTTCTTTCGCTAAGTTTCGCCACACATCTAAAAATATCAATTCAGCTATTAAAATAAATACAAAACATAAAAATACCATTAAAGCAACTTCCCCATATACTACACCTACAGGGACAGTTGAATTTTCGACAATGTTATTAAAAAATATGAAGGTGATAATTTGTTTTTTCAGATTGGTGGACAAGAATCGATCAACGGCAAAGAAAACCAGCCAGCCGAGACAAGTGGAAAATAAATTCAGTCCCAGGGAATATTCTATACTAGCTTTACGGCTGAGTTTCCATTGCTTTTGGAAAACCAAGGCTTCAATCGCGATCGCCAGTGACAAAAATAACATCTGAAATACAATCGCCCGCAGAGGCAACACAAAAGAAAACGACATGGATTACCCTCCATACACTCCAACTTGGTGGTTGAGCGGTACCTGCGAATTCTACCATCTCGCAGCAAATTTATAAAAAGGGTTCTAGCCCCAACTATAATGAAGATTTATGAGCAGAATCGGAATCGGCATTCGCACGGCGGTGGCGCGGACTGAGCGCATCGCAGGTCAAATACACGTCTACGACGGTGCGGGGAAAGGCAAGTCAAGGGCGGCGTTGGGTGTGGTTTTGCGGTCGATAGGTCTGGGAATCGACGCCACAGCGCCTGCTAGAGTATTGCTGCTGCGTTTTCTCAAAGGGCCGGAACGTACATACGAGGAAGATAGCGCGATCGCAGCCCTACAACAAGGTTTTCCCCATCTGATAGACCAGGTTCGCACGGGTAGAGCAGAATATTTTGGTGCAGATGAAATTACCGGCTTTGATCGGCTAGAAGCGCAACGCGGGTGGGATGTAGCTAAAGGCGCGATCGGTTCAAGACTGTATTCGGTAATCGTTTTAGACGAACTCAACCCAGTGCTAGACTTGGGCTTGCTGTCGGTGGATGAAGTCGTCCACACCCTCAAACACAAACCAGAATACTTGGAAATTATCGCCACAGGTCGAGGCGCACCCCAAGCGCTGCTGGAAATTGCCGATCTGCACTCGGAAATGAAACCCCACTTTCACCCAAAAGCAATTGAACGGGGAATTGAAGGAATTGAAATCTATACGGGTGCGGGTAAAGGAAAATCTACCAGCGCCTTGGGGAAGGCATTGCAGGCAATTGGCAGGGGAATTAGTCAAGACCAGTCGCACCGCGTCTTGATTTTACAATGGCTCAAAGGTGGAAGCGGGTATACCGAAGACGCAGCGATCGCCGCACTACAGCAATGCTATCCGAATTTAGTCGATCATCAGCGCTGCGGTGGAGATGCGATCGTTTGGCGCGGACAACAGCAGGAACTAGACTATGTAGAAGCAGAACGAGGCTGGGAAATTGCCAGAGCAGCGATCGCTTCTGGACTCTACAAAACCATTATCCTCGACGAACTCAACCCTACCGTTGACCTGGAACTGCTACCAGTAGAACCAATCGTACAAGCTTTGTTAAGAAAACCCCGCGATACTGAAGTCATTATCACGGGGCGTTGCCTCAATCCACCAGATTACTTCGACCTCGCCAGCGTTCATTCCGAAATGATTTGTCACAAACATTATGCCGATCGAGGCGTTCAACTCAAGCGAGGCGTAGATTTTTAGACTCAATTGCGTCGTCGTGTAGGGGCACGGCACGATCAACGTTATCTGTTTTTCCAAGAGATCCTGATTGCCGTGCCCCTGCTGCTAACGTTATCTGTTTTTCCAAGAGATCCTGATTGCCGTGCCCCTACTGCGTCAATGGCGTCGTCTTGTAGGGGCACGGCATTACTAACGTTATCTGTTTTTGCCAGAGATTCTTGTTGCCGTGCCCCTACTCCTAATTCAGGGTAATCAACCGGATATGATATCAAACTGCATCGCGACGCAGCGAGTCAGCTGGCTGCGTCGCGATGCAGGTCGGCGTTGAACATCACCACAAATGTTGCGTTGGGAATCAGGCGACGCAGAATCTCTAGATGACCATCTGCATCAGAACGATTGCGAAACTGACCAACAGTCACCCGTTGCATGTTGGGAAGCAGGCGAACCAGCACCCAAGCGTTAAGGCGTTCTTTGTAAGGCATAATTAACTTGTCTCCGTGTGTAATTCGAGCCAGAGCCAGTGCTGAGAGGTTGGTAGCCGGATGCACTGGCTTTCTGACTCTCTGAAATCATGACTTTAATATTAGGCGCATAGCTATGTTAAGTAAAATTGGTTAAGCTAATTTGGGGATAAGACAGCAATGGCTAGTTTGGGGGAAAAGCTCAAAGAACGAAGAGAATCCCTGAGTGTCACTCAGCGGCAAATTGCTCTTGAATTGGGCGTGACTGTAACTACTGTGCAAAACTGGGAAGCTGGCAGATATATCCCAAAGCTCTCTCCTAATCAAATGAAAGCTTTATGTGACCTTCTAAATTTCACACTAGAGGATTTAGCAGATTGAGCCATACTAGGGTGGGGGAAATGAACTCAAGCCGCAAGCTGATGAGGCTAAGGAAACGACTGGGACTGACGCAAAAACAAGTAGCGGATGCTGTGGGCGTGACTGACCAAACGGTAAGTAATTGGGAAGCTGGAAGATTTGAACCCAGGCTCACTATTAGTCAGATGCAGGCTTTGTGCCGTGTCTTGCAATGTTCCTTAGATGAGCTTCCTAGCTTCACTGATGCAGAAAAGTCCGAGTAGAAAATATGTCCAACCAAAAAACAACGGCAAGAATTGCTCAATGGTTCAAAATTTGCCCCGCACCAGAATAACCGTACAATCACAACCACGAGCGATCGCACAGGGAATATTCCCCTTAATTGCCTGTTCCAGGAAACCCTCGCGGGAAGCACCCAGCAGAACAACATCAGACCCGTCGAATTTAGCCAGCTTCGTCACCGCTTCTGACACTGAATTGCCTCGGATGTGAGTTCCCAGGACGGGAATGGGTGTCTTTCGCCCAGACTTCCCCTTCCAAACAGCGGAGTAAGAGTCTAGTTGCTGCCGTAAATTTTGGGCAGCGCGATCGAGTACCGGCGTAGTCGGTATGGCTTCAGAGGGTTTGAAAACCTGGCAAAGTCGGATTTTGGGCGCATAACCCAGCGCCACGAGTGCCGGAAGCAGTCGAACGGCGCACTCGGCATTGGGACCACCCCCCATCGGCACCAACCAGCGATCCCATAAGGGAATCGGGCATTGGGCATAGGAAGAAGACGCGGAGAGAGGGAGACAAGGGAGAGCCAAGACATCTTTACTCTCCGCATCCCCGTGTCGGGGCGTCTCCGTGTCTTCTTCCCCATTAACCCGCGTAGCACCCAATTTGACCAGAACCACCTCGCAGGCGGCTTGCCGAATCGCGGTATCGATCGCACTGCCAAAAATGCGACCGGGGCTGGGTGGTTCGGCATTCCAGCCCATGACGAGTAAATCGATATGCTCAATTTCGATCGTTTCTAAAATCGCAAAAGCCACATCGTGGGCGACGCGCACCTCTGTGTGAACCGGCAAGTGCCACTGGCGCCCGATACTTTCTGCCTTTCGCAGCAAGCGGCGGCTAGAAGTTGTCCGCACGGGGGTTTCTTCCGGAGAGTTATGGCGCCCGACTAAGATAATTTGCAAACAAACGAGTTCGTAGTCGCGATCGCACGCAATAGCAGCCGCGATTTGCAACAGTGCATCGGCAGTGTGGGGGTTCGCCAACGGCACCAACAGACGACCTTTGCCCACCGATGGGGAACGTGTTTGATAAACTACATAAGAAGGTTGGGGACGCGGCCCAATCTCCATATTTTTACCCCCCAGCCGATCGGCTTCCACTCGAATGATATCGGCACGAGTAATAATTCCAACTAGCTTTCGACCCTCCACTACGGGTAACCGGCTGAGTTGATAGCGGTTGAGCAGATAAAGCACATCTGCCAACGAAGCCCCAGTTCCCACCGTTACGGGTTTTGGCGTCATGATTGCTTCCAGGGGCGTATCAGGAGGCAGGGCGCGTCGATCGATAGCAGCTAGGTCGCTCTGGGTGACAATTCCTACCAACTTGCCGTTGTCAACTACAGGAAACCCTCGGTGATGCGATCGCGAGAACGCTTGCACCGCTTCATCAACCCTCATCTTGCTGCTGAGGGTTTCCACCCGTTGTTGCATCACATCTGATGCCTTCAGTTGGGTTAAAATCCCTTCCTTGGGGGTAGCTTTATCGAGTTTAATGCCGTTCAATTCCAAGATGCGGTCATAAATTGACCCAGATGTAATCGCGTCGGCAACTAGGTAGGAAGTAACAGAACCGATCATCAGCGGTAGCAGCAAATTGAAATCGGTCGTCATCTCGAATACGATTGCGATCGCCGTGATCGGGGCTTTGGAAACAGCGCCAAAAAACGCTCCCATCCCTGCCAAAGCGTAAGTCGTCGGCGCACCATATCCCACCATATTGGTTTCCAACAGTCCCACCAGGTAACCCAGCGCCGAACCCAACATCAAGGAGGGCGCAAATAAACCCCCCGGTGCGCCAGATCCAAAAGCGATTAGGGTGAGGCCGAATTGGGCGACAAAAGCGATCGCCGCCAACTGAGGGCTAGCTTCACCCGCGAGCAAAAATTCCCGCATTCCCGTGTTATCCCTGAAGAAAACCGGCAACAACGCCACAATTGCCCCAGAAACCATCCCGGCGAGTCCTACCCGAAAAGGCAAACTCAGTCGCACCATGCGCTGATAAAATTTCAAGCTGGCGAAAATTCCCTGACAAAACAGCGCCCCCAACAACCCGCAAGCGACTCCCAGCAACAGGTAAAAGGGGATTTCGGGTATGGAAAAGCTAGTTTGAGAAGCTGTCAATTGCAGGTTCAGTTCGAGGGATCTCCCGCCTAACAGTCGGGAAACTACCCCGCCGATAAACGAAGCCAAAATAGCCGTGCCTAGGGTAAAGCTAGAGACATCGTGCAGCAGTTCTTCAATCGCAAACAGCACCCCAGCCAGGGGTGCGTTAAACGCAGCGGCTAATCCCGCCCCCGCACCGGCTGCAATCATTTGGCGGCGGTGATCGGGAGAGGTAGGGATGAGGGCGCTGAGTTGTCCGGCTAAAGCGGCTCCTACTTGGACGGTAGGTCCTTGTCTGCCGATAGCCAATCCCGAACCCAGCGCCAAAATGCAGCTGAGTAATTTAACTAAGGCAACCCGTAAATCTAGGGCGATGGGAAAAGCAGCCAGCGCCGCCTTGACTTGGGGAATGCCGCTTCCCTTCGCCTCGGTAGCAAAGCGATCCACCAACCAACCAGCCAAAAATCCGAACGAGAAGCCAACTGCTGGTAAGACAATACCAGCGGGTGCGAGGTGAGAAAGCGATACTCGCCATCCCCCAAGCCATCCCGATGCAACCTTCAGAAATACAGCCGCTAAAGCGGCAACTAACCCAATCAGACAAGCTTCGGCGATCGCCAATCGGCGTCTGGGTCGAAACGTCTGACGTAAGCCTTTGGGAATGGACAGAGGCCACATATTACTTAGTGGCTAATGGCTAATGGCTAATGGGTAATTAGCGATCAGCAATTAGCAATCAGCAATTACCCATTCAATATTAAGAACTTTTACCCGTTACGGATAAACCTTCAACAATCAAAGACGGTGTAAAACAAGAACCGTTCCACTCGCCATCGCCTCCGAGTGCGACGAGTTGCTTGAGTGCTGCGTAGACGTTACCCGCTACCATCGTATCTTTGACCCGGCCTACAACTTGACCTCGCTGAACCCGATAGCCCAAATCCACGTTAATCGAAAAGTCCCCAGAAATCCCGGCGCCGCCGCCCAACATCTGATCCACGACCAATCCATCATCTAGCTGCTGCATCAAGTCGGACAAAGTGCCAATACCCGGTTGCACGAGCATGTTATACAATCCGGGCGTCGGATAGCTGCCTAAATCCGGACGGAATCCGTTGCCTGTAGTGCCGCTACTCAGTTGGCGACCTGTGGTACGGTCGGTATAAAACAGCTGCAAAATGCCGTTTTTGATCAAGGTGAGGGGTTGGGTTGGAGTACCTTCATCGTCAAACGGGCAGCTGTAGGGACCAGCTTCGGGTTGCTGGGAAACCGTGATATGGCGATGGGTGACAGCTTTGCCCAAGCGATCGCTCCAAGGGGAAGCACCTTCCAAAACCCGCTTGCCATTGAGGGCAGCCGAAACCGTTGCCCAGAGCATATCGGCGGCTTTGGCGGTAAACAAAACCGGGACGCGACCGATGGGCGGGGAGATGTTTTCTTTCGCCCAATCCAACCGCTGTAATATTTGCTGGGCTAATACCGCAGGTTCGAGTAGATCCCGTTGGGTTTGACCGTCGGAAACGCTTAAAAAATCCTCACCCCGCACCCATTCTGCTGCCACATAGCAGCTGAGCGTGGTATCCGTATAGCTGTAATCGAGTCCTTCTGAATTAACCAGGCGGGTGCTTTCAACTTCGCATTCCCACTCGCTGCTGACTAAGACTTCTGCGTGGGCGTCTCGAATCAGCGCGATTGCTTCTTTTCCCCAAGTGACTAACTGTTCTACTGGCACCGCTTCTCCCAAGTCAGGATATGACTTTGTTGAGCCACTGGTCAGTTCCACAGTTTCGGGTTCGTTGAGAGAAGACAGCGCGATCGCTCGTTCTACTAATGCTTGCGCTTCCAGGGGCCCATAAGCAACTGCTAAACCGGGACGTCCATCCAACCACAACCGCAGCGCCGTTCCTTCAGATTGAGCGCTTTCTAGCTGCTTGAGACGGTTAGCTTCAAAGAATACTGGTTTAGTATGCGATCGCGACTGATAGACCTCAGCCGCTTTAGCCCCGGCTTTTTTGGCTAATTCGATCAGCTGTTCTGCCTGTGCCTCTTGTGGCAAATCGTGAGACCCCATATCCTGCCGTGGAATATATTTGCAACCGCCAAGACCCTTAGGATAGAGGTATCAAGGATATAACCCGCCGCAGAAATACTGCTTGCAGAGCTTTTCCTTGTCCGCTCAATTCCCCCCAATTGTCTTTCTGGTTAATTTTCCCAGTCTATGGGGATCAACTGAAATATTTTTTGCACGGGTAGTTGTTGATCAGGAGGCGGAGAATGGGAGACAAGGGAGAGCGGTGATTTGTATAGAAACATTCCCCGCGTCTCCATGTCTCCACGTCCCCGCGTCGGAAGCATCCCCCTTTCCCATCACCCATTCCCCAATTCCTGCAACAGCCAAAAACCGGCAAAAGATTCTGCTTGCGGATTGGATTGCACGGCTAAAAAATGTACCCCCTGTGCCTTCTGCTTCGCTTGTTCAAACCCTTTCGCCTCTGCTAGCAGCGCCCGATCTTTGAGATTCGCCAATATCGAGCGATCGCTCATTCCCGTTTCCAGCAGCAATCGGTCTTTTTCACTGTCAATTTTGATACTTCCTAAATCCAATCCGGAGAGCCACCCAGCCAAGGGCAAGGCTCTAGGCGAGAAAATTATCAAGCCGGGAATCTTCGTATCGGGGGTTATTCCTAGATTTTTCAGCGGAAAAGCTTCCCGAAAGTCAATTTCCCACTCGTGCATTTCTTCAAAGGCCGATGCCTCTAAAGTTACAAATGCCCACTGCTGTCCCACTAAGGCATCCGGTAAAGATTCGGGTGCTTGGGTTGGCATTTGAACCGAAGGATTGGGGACATTTGCCTGAAAACCGGGATGGTTGGGGTATACTTCTCGCATCCGCTCGTCTAGCCACCGATTCAGGGTAAAGGTGCGCCGACTGGGAGCAACTGAGATACCCAGATCGTTGCAGGCTTTGGTAATCATGTTATTCATCTGGGTACGGAAGAAGCGGATTTTTTGGGGAGATTGCCCAGATTGAGCCATAGCCTCCTCTAGCGCCTGCCGCAACCAAACAGAATTCACCTGCGTATTAGAACAATACTGAGCATAGCGGAAAGTAGAGTCTGGCTCGTCCCGCACTTCGAGGGGACTTTCGCAGATCAGCACTTCCCATACTTTTTTCTTGTTTTCGTCCAGGATTGGACGGGAATAGAAATCGAGTTCCCAAATTTTACCCATGCCGCCCTGCATCAATCTGGCTTCTGACTCGATTGTACGAGCGATCGCACCCCCCTAATCCGCAACCTCAGCTTAACGTTTCATCGCCAGTCCACTCAATCAGTTCATCCAAAGTGCATTCTAAAGCTCGACAGACGCGAAACAGCGGATCGGCATCCATGCGTAACAATGGCTGGTTTGCCCATCGATGGATGGTGTTGTAGTTGACTGAACTCAGCCTGGATAACTTCGACATCGTTATCTTTTGGCGATCGCACAATTCCCTGATTCTCAGTTTGGCTTGAAATGGCACCGTTAACCGCTTGTCTTTTTACAACTCTACAGTGTATAATATAACAATTCTAATAAAAAGCGATCGCGCTCCGGAAAGGAAAACTGAAGAGCGATCGCAAAGAGTTAGAACTCCCATAGTCCAGAATGCATCTGCTTCATACAGGAACTGATGCATGTCCTTACTAAAGGAACCTTATATGTCTATCTTATCAACATCACAGCCAAATTCCAAGCCCGTCCATCGACTTGCTCGCTTCGTCACCAAAGCAACAGCCGCCCTACTCTTCAACCTGAAGCCAGAACAAATTAAGCGCGTCGAATGCTGGCGATATGTAGTTTACGTCAACGGCGAGGGAGTCAGTCAATTCGTCAGCTACGCCGATTTTCCGCCAATTGTGGGCGTAGAAGCACCCACCGATTTAGACTTCGTTTATTGGCGCCGCCGCTGGAAAAAAACCCAAAATCCCGAAAAAAGGAAGCAAGCCCCCGATTTTTGGGCGCATTTTTATGCTAACAAGTTCCATAATGCTCTCTCAGTAGGAGAGTTATTGAATTGGGGCAAAATCGTGAATTTGGTAAAAGCAGTATTTGCCGAAACCACATTGCACCAGCTACGAGAAGTTTACCGCCAGGAAAAATGGGCGATAGAGAACTTTTCAATAGTTACGGGACTTACCCACGACGAGGGCATCACCTTTGTTTCCACCTAAATCTCTAGTTTGCCAGCGACGATTTTACACAGAAACCCGGTTTCTTTAAACCGGGTGTTCGCACTCGAGCGATCGCGCCACCCTAATCTCGCACTACTTCAACCAAGTCCTCAATCATCACATCAAACGCGCGCGCTAATTTCTGAATAGCTGTAAAATCAACCATCGCCATTGCTGGTGAGCGCGCGTAGCTTCTAACGGTGCTGTAAATAACTCCAGATCGCTCAGACACTTCCTTGAGCGTCCAACCTTTCTCAGCCGCAAGTTCTCTCACCCGCAACCTAATTTGCCCCATTTTTACCTTGACAATTGTTGAAATTTCGTCATTATACCTGTATTATAAATGAAAATCGCCGCTCCGGTATGGAAAACTGAAGGGCGATCGATACTATATCTATGTTATCAAGATCTATGTTATCAACTTCTCAGCCAAATTCCCAGCCCGTCCATAGACTAGCTCGCTTCGTCACCAAAGCCACAGCCGCCCTGCTCTTCAACCTCAAGCCAGAACAAATTAAGCGCGTCGAATGCTGGCGATATGTAGTTTACGTCAACGGCGAGGGAGTAAGCCAATTCGTCAGCTAAGCCGATTTTCCGCCAATTGTGGGCGTAGAAGCACCCACCGATTTAGACTTCGTTTATTGGCGCAGACGCTGGAAAAAGAGGCAAAATCCCGAAAAAAGGCAGCAAGCCCCCGAATGGGCGCATTTTTATGCTAACAAGTTCCATAATGCTCTCTCAGTAGGAGAGTTATTGAATTGGGGCAAAATGGTGAATTTGGTAAAAGCAGTATTTGCCGAAACCAAATTGCACCAGCTACGAGAAGTTTACCGCCAAGAAAAATGGGCGATAGAGAACTTTTAAATAGTTAACTAGGCAGATTTCCTTACCAATCTCCATTCTCTATCTGGTCGATATAGCTGTTAGTAGAGAAGCGATCGCATTCTGATAATTTTATTTTATCTTAGAGGTGATCGCTCCCTACTCAACACCAACTACGGCACTTCCATCGCAATCAAAGCATTCTCCAGCAAATAACTACAATAAGTATCGTTTGAGGCGATCGTTTCATTCCCTGTATATATGTGACCGTTTGTTATGGAAGATGATAAAGTCCCGAATATAGTAGACATAAAATTTTTCTGTGTTATTATATCGCATAACTAGGCTGCCATGTAGTAAAAAGCACATGGACACATCAACTGTAGAGCAAATTCTTGCGTCTGCTGAATTATGTTTGGAAGCTATAAAAACTCTCCAAGAAGTAGTTAGTGTTAAGCTTGACAACATCCAAGCATCCATCGAATATATTCTTAAAGAGCTTCAGTGATCTTATAATGCTCTTAGACATGCACTGATAACTGATAATCAAGAAACCAAGATCGTTCGTTTAAGGTTTGCTGAGGATAATTTACTGAAGAACAGAATCAATCCATCTCTTAAAACAGGAAAACTTGATAACAGTTACATCATCGCACTTGCTGATTATGGTCTAGGGTTAATTTGTGATTTACGGGATGATAAAACCATTGCAGCAGAACATATATTGAAGGCATTTGAGTCAGATCCCCGTGTTTTACGTACTGAGTTGGCACCAAAAGTTTATGAAGATGTCTTCAAGCCAAAGTGTGGAATTATTTTTGAGTGGTACACCAAACAGAAAGAAGAAATCAGACAGAAGAGCTTTGTGTTTGGGCAAACTTGGCAAAGAGGTATAGCTGTCTTAGGGGCGATATATGGAACTGTTAACATGATGAAGCCTGGTAACGCATCGCTTATAAGAAATAGCATATAATGTTGGAATGATTCGAGTGAATCTAACTTGAGGTGTGAAGAATTAAATAAACTAGATGAAGAGTTAGAGTCTAGAGTGGATCAAAAGTGCCAAGAAGTTTCCAGAACACTTTTATATGGTAAAGATAATATTTCACCTGACTTGTTCTCAGCATATTAGTAATTACATCTAATAAAACACTGCAAACGACACCCCAACCCAATGACACAGCTGGGTATAACGCACTTGATTTTGCATCTCGTCTGCCGTCACCTGATTAAGAATCACCAATAATCGTTGTGCAATCTCTTGAGGTGAACGACGAACAGCAAAAATTACACCATAGTGCATCTGCCCTGAATCAAAGTAAGCCTGTACAAGTTGCTCAAAATCAACTCTATTGTGAGT
This sequence comes from Microseira sp. BLCC-F43, assembly GCF_041929235.1. Taxonomy (NCBI): domain Bacteria; kingdom Bacillati; phylum Cyanobacteriota; class Cyanophyceae; order Aerosakkonematales; family Aerosakkonemataceae; genus Microseira; species Microseira sp. BLCC-F43. The sequence goes on along the minus strand of NZ_JBHFNP010000049.1, from coordinate 15,842 downwards.
GACTATTGTTCTTCCTTGACTCACAGCATAGGCAAACTGATCTGCATCTGTTGCATGAAGTTGACCTGCATCTCGTGCGGAAACCGCATCAAAGCCTCTTGCTCTGAGCAACTCCGCAATTAAGCAATTGACATCTTCATCCAAATACAAACAAATAAAAAGGCTACTCACAAATCTTTAACCAATGGGTCAATTAACTCGTCAGGGATGCGGTTGCGTTCAATGTATTGGTTGATTTCATCTTGATGGTCGCTGTAATAAGTTAATGCACCAAATACTTGTCTCAAAGTTAAATGAGGCATTCCTTTGGGAATTTCTTCGGGTGCAGTACCCATACGCCAAGTTTCAACAATCGCTCTGACAGGTGTGCGGGTTCCCCGAATGATTGGTTCGCCGCTGAGGATTTCATCATCTCTGACAATGTAAAGATATTCCGTTGCTTGAACCATAGCTATCTCCTTTCATCAGCTATCATTTATTGTATCGTTTACATCAACTGTGGTAGGAAGCCAGCCGCATAATGTCAAACGTTGCCTGAAAGTGTTTTTATTAGTAAGGGTAAAACTTAGCAATTATTACCCATAAAAATAGGCGCTAGAGAACTTTTAGGTATAGGTAAAATTCTCTCACTACCTCTTACTCTGCGTTCTCTGCGCCTCTGCGGTTCAAAAAATCTACCTTCTTACGGTACTTCAATCGGAATCAAAGCATTCTCCGGCAGATAGCTGCGATAACGCTCTCCCTCCGACAACACCAAAATCAACCGCAACGGATAATCTGGTTCAACATTCAAATCAGCCCAAGGCACAGCCAATTCCAAACACTTATTTAAAGCCAATTTGGCGCGGCTGGTACGAGGATGCCATTGATAATGCTCCCCAGCTTCTTGAAACCAAATTGATTTCGTCAGTAAATTAACCCCCAAATGATGGTGAAAATGATAATTTAGCGGCGCTTCATCGGGTAACTCAGCCAGCGGCACCGGACTATTATGCATTGTCCTATCTGGATAAAACCAAAGCAAATTTAACTCTGGCGGACAATCTTTTCCTGGTTGAATGCCACTTTTGAAATCTAACCTGACATAGAAATTCAAGTGATCGACCCCATACCAAAGCCGCTGGACTGCAATGCTGTTGTGCATCGTACCCCGCGCGCCGCCAATTTCGATTCGCCCTGCTTTATCCCAGTCTTGCTCGTCACCCACACCATCGATAATCGGATGAATAAAGCTTTCTGGTCGATGATCGCCTCGCGCTTCGTGAATCTCAACTGGCTTGAGAATATTTTCTGGAATGGGTGCGTTTAATGCTTGGTAAATCGCGCACAAATGTTCCCGAAATAGCTGGTCAAAAATGGCATCTTGGTTAGAAGAATGACCTTCACCAAACCACCAAAACCAGTCGGAACCTTCAGCCGCATAAAGCGCTTCCCAGGCTTCAGGATTATTTTCTTCCGTCGCTTCTGGATGATTTGCTAATACTATTCTTGCTTCTGTTAGCATATCCCAAGCGCGATTTTTAGCAGGGTCGCCGATCCAAGTGGTAAGATTCCCATCGACCCAGGAACCCGTATGCAGTTGCTCGGCGGGGATAGTCGCCGTTGGGGGGAACTGGTCGATAAATTCGGATACGGTGACGAGTTTAATGTCCGGAGAGTCGCTCAGGGTTGAGTATAGGGCTTCCAGGAATGGTTTACCGTCTAATTGGTAATATTCCCAGCAATTTTCCCCATCCAGGGCAATGGTGACCAACCAAGGCTGTTCTAGGGCTGTTCCGTCCCCTGGCTGCCGGTGTTTGAGGGTACGAGCGATCGCTTCCAAGTGTCCCACCAATTCCGCTGCCGCCCGCTTCGGTTCCATCGACCCATAAGTAAATCCAATCAAATCCGATAATCTATGGTCGCGAAACACGATCGCTAAATCACCCGCAGTCGTTTCCAGGCGATAGGGACGATACAGCATTTCGGGTTCTTCCACATTTCCAGAACCATCCCGGTGGAAGAAGTGCTTCAGGGTCCAACCTAAAATAGCTTCATCCGAGCAAATCCAGTTAAACCCCTGTTTGACAATGTGTGGTAAAATCTCGCGGCCAACTGCCTGTTCCGAAGGCCACAACCCGCGAGGGGCAGAGCCAAATCGCTTTTCGTACATATCCCGCGCTTTTTGCAAGTGGCGGGGAATATCTTCTTCCCACTGAAAGCGGTGCTGGGGTAAATTCATATTCGACACCGCTACCCGCCCGACGTTTGTATCTGCCAGCAAGGGCAAGATTGGGTGGGTGTAGGGCGAAGTTGTGACTTCCAACTGCCCAGCTTCCTGCATTTTGCGATGCTGGGGGACGATGCGGCTGAGAATTTCTTGCTGTTTGGCGTAAATTTTGCGGCGATCGGTTAAATTAAAATTCCTCCCCCGTTCGATCCACGCGGCAATTTCCGGGTCGTCCCAAAATAGCGGATCGATCCAGGCTAGATTATGCCAAGCCATGACGTCGCCGTAATCTCCCGACTGCCAATTTTCCAGACACCAGGAGCGTCCATTTTCCTGCCGTTGCTGGTACAATTCGGCGTAGCGTGGATTCGGGTCGATCAGCGTGTGGTGGTTGGCGTCAAAAAAATGCTCGATAATAAATCGACGCTGGTCATCGCTCAGCTTTTCGGCTGGGGTTAAAGCCACCGCCAGATAAGGGTCTACCCCCGTTCCAGCGATGTAATCTTCCAGTTGCAGAATTAGCGATGGGACTAAGTTTACGGTTTGATGCAACTTGGGATAGCGTTCCAGCAACAGCACCAAATCCAGGTAATCTTTTGTTCCGTGCAACCGTACCCAAGGTAAGCGGTACTCACTTGTAGCCAACAAATCGGCATCGCCATCAGACAGCGGGGTGTTGCTGCGACTTTTATACAAAGGCTGGTGCTGATGCCAGATAAACGCGACGTATAGAGGATGGGTCATGGGTAATAGGTAATGGGTAATGGCGTTCCCAGGCAGAGCCTTGGTCACGAGGGTAATGGGTAATGGGTAGTCAGGTAGCCAATGACCAATTACCAATTACCCGTTACCAGTCCTTACATCACTTGTTCCACTTCGGCGATTTCGGGAATCGATTCCTTGAGTCTGCGTTCAATTCCCATTCTTAAGGTCATCGTCGAGCTAGGGCAAGAACCGCAAGCACCTTGCAAGCGCAGTTTGACGATGGGTCCGTCGATATCGACTAATTCCACGTTACCGCCATCGGACATCAAGTAAGGCCGCATTTCATCCAAAACAGTTTCGACGTTGTCAACTGTCAGTTCCATGATGTGAAACCTCGTTAAATCGCAGCTAAGTTTATCGTAGATCTTCTGAGGGAAAAAACCGCGAGCCAAGTTAGAGAAAATTGGCTGGTGCCTTTTTCCGCTTCGAGACGGACGCGCTTGTGGTTTTTCCTTAAACTGCTGCTACTTCCAGCAGTTTCACGTTGGCGAAATTAAATTCGGTGGCGATAATTTGACCATTTTCGCGGGAACGCACCACTTGGCGAGTCATCACGTAGTAATCACCAATTTTCTCGTAATTATCCTCAAATTCCAGTTCTCTGGTCATTTCATTCGTCTGCGCGTTACGGAAAACAGCGTCGTAGCGTTTTGATACGTAACCCTCGCCAGTATCTAAGCTTTCGTGGGTATCGATAACGAACGCCATCCTTCCCATGACGCGGCTGACCTGGCAAATTTCCGTGCCTCGGATCTTATAATTAGACCCCATCGCATCGCCTTTGACCAGAATTTCCATAGCACCTGTCGAGTCTTGTTCTCCCAGGTTAAACTGGTTTTTCCCGTGAGACTGCTCAAAACTAGACCGCTTGCGGTGGGTCACCACATCCCGCAACTGAGTGTAGATGCTTTGTTTGACCTCTTCGTCCTCGATTCCGGTAACTTCTACGCTGAGGTCGCCGTTAATGCGAATTTTGCCAGTGTAGACTTCATCACCTTGCTTGAGTTCCACATCTGCACTGTAACCTGGAAAGTTCGCATCCCAGGTATAGCGGTTTTCGTATGCCGCTTTGAATAATTCGCGAGCGTTCGTTTGCTCAGTCACAGAATTCTCCAAAAATCACCTTTCTCTAGTTTAATTAAACTTGTTAACTCGGGAAGCTGATTTTTTTTCATAAAACTTACGCGCGAAGATCCTAGAAACCGGGTTTCTGTGTATATTTTGGGTTGCCATCAACAATTTGGCCGATAAACCCGGTTTCTTGGCGTTCTGTGTATATCTTTCGTTGCCATCAACAATTTGGCGGATAAACCCGGTTTTTTGGCTTTCTTGCGGCGATTTTTTGGATAAACCCGGTTTCTTTGCGTCAGCCCTGGGTTGTTATTTTTTTGACAACCTAGCAATAACTTTCGGCAGTATCTATGCTGCCATAAAATTAGTTTACGAGTAGTTAACCCTAGTTGCTAAGGGTAATTGTCAGGATTCGACAGCATTTTAATCCAATTACCAATGACCAATTACCAATTACCAATTACCGCTTACGTTATTTGGATGAAACTATTAATGGTTCTTGGTACAGCGGGATGGTAAACGTAACTGTCGATCCCAGTCCTTCGCCCATGCTGTAAAAGTTTACCTGACCGCCCATTGTTTCGACTAATTTTTGCGAAATTGTCAATCCCAAACCCGTCCCGCCGTACTTGCGGTTGAGGCCGCCATCGACTTGAGTGAATTTTTGGAACAGCCTGTCTTGTTTTTCCAGCGATACCCCAATTCCCGTATCTGCCACGCGTACTACTACCATTCCAGGTAATTCTTGTTCTTTAAATAATAATTTCTTTTTCTGAACTTCGGCGGTAATTGTCACTCCACCTTCATGGGTGAATTTGATGGCATTGCCTACCAGATTTAACATTACTTGCAACAGCCGTTGGTAGTTGCCGTAGACGATCACTTCATCGTGGGCGGCTGGTAGTTGAAAGCGCAGGCTCAAATTCTTTTGCTGTGCCTGAGTTTGGGCAAAGTCATCGACCCGATCGAACAATTCTTTCAACTTGACCGAGCCTAACTCCAGCTCCATTTTACCTGCTTCGATTTTGGCGATATCCAGAATATCGTTGATAATGTTGAGCAGGTGCAGCGCCGAGCGGTATGCTTCTTGGATAAATTCTTGCTGTTCTTCGGGGTCTTCTGCCATTCCCTCTAGGATCAGTTTGAGGAATCCGATCATCCCGTTGAGGGGGGTACGCAGTTCGTGGGAGGTGTTGGCGAGAAATTCGCTTTTGAGGCGAGAAGATTCTTCTGCTTGCTGACGCGCTTCTTCTAATTCTTCGTAGAGGGTGGCGTGAGCGATTGCCGTCCCCACTTGTTCGGCTATTTCCCGCACCAGTTCGATTTCTGCTGGTTCCCACCCACTGCGTCCGCACTGATACAAGCTAATCAACCCGTTGGCTTCGTTTTTATAATAAGTTGCCACCACCAGCCTTGACTTTTGGTTGCCAGATTCCTGGGGTTCTTCTACCACTGTTCCCAGGGTGGCTAATGCCTTGGTGAGACAAGGGTCATCTTTAACTGCTAATGTTTTTCCCAACAGCGAGGGACATTGTTCTTGGCGATACTCTGCGACTACTCTTACTTCCGGATCGCTCTTTTTATAACCACTGATGATGCAGCGACTCACGCACAACGCTTTTCCCAGTCCATCCACCGTTTGCTGCCTAATCGTATCCAGATCCAGCGTGCGACGAATATTTCTGGCTATTTGGGTCAGCAGTTTTTGGTATTCTTGAGGATTGCAGCTCAGCGCACCGTTCTCTGTTACTTTGGCTGGAGCGTGACCTGAATGATTCCCCTCTGACTCGTGCGACTGGCTTCCCATTACCACTACTGTTGTTGCCGTCCCATCTGGCCTCAAAATTGGGCTGATCGCTAAATCGAATCTAAAACTATGTTCTTTGTATCGAAATTTACAACTGAACCGTTCTGGAACTTTACTCTCTATAATTTGCCGTACCCGTTGTCTATAAGCCGCCGGATCGGCTGGTTCTATTGTCTCTTCACTCCCCGCCGCCATCTCGGCTGCGGATATACCGTAGCGTTCTGCTTCCTGCCAATAAAATGACAGATACCGTCCCGAAACTTCTTGGGTATATACCAGTTCTGCTCCTATATCTTGGAGACTGGCAATATGACTTGCGCTCAAAGCAGATTCCAATTTATTGTTAGCTTCTGGTAACGTGCGTTGCCGATGGGTGGACAAGGTCATGAGCGTCTTATTCGCAACAGCTATTGTGATTAATGGTAGTAGCGCCTGAGACAATTAGACACAAACGCCACTTCTGATGCTACCCGACTCTATAATCCAATGACTACAATACCAACACAGTCAATCGTTCCACTCGCCACGGGGAGGTACTGGCGTTCGCTGCATGGTACGAGTTAATTCGTCATCTCGTTGCGAGCCACCTTTAAGCCATTGCCGAATGGCTACTTCTACAATTTTACTAGGGTCATTGGTCAAATGCCGCAGTTGCTCAAATAATTCTGCGTCGATCTGGATGGAAACTTCCACCTGATCGGCTGCACGCTGGGTTTCAATTGCTGATTCGTTCATATACCGTTAAAAATCCGCTGGTTTTTGGGCTGGTCCCGTTAACAGTAGAGGCATCTTCAGTTTAAACTGACCATTATTGCAGGCAAAGCTGTCTTTGACACTCTGCGGGATATGCGCCGCGCAGATTCTTAATTCACCGAGCGCTCTTACTATGAAACAGTTACCCATTCCATACCAGAGGAGCATCTCTCCAAAAGCTTTTTGCTCCTTTTCAGCAGCGAGTTCCCGGCTGCCCGACGGTACTCTGAGACCCCTAAAACTTTGGTTTCTCTGCTTGATGCTTAAGCCTTTTACCCAGGCAAGCATTTCTGCCTGGAACCCCCTAAGCTCAGTTTTCAAGGTGCGTTGCCCTTGGGCTACTGGGTGTTTAAAGAGGTTCAATACCCTAACCTCTATATTAAATACTACCCTGAAACTGACTTTAGCGCCCGCCCAGACGGCGAATTTATTCCCAGTTGTCCGCTTTCATCCACGCCATAACCATTGACGTGGATGAAAGCGTCCTGATTTTTTAGGTAATTGCTATCGTTAGCGAATGTAGACGTTTTTGGATTATTTTGCTTGCCCTTATACTACGATCTGATGCTACCCTGAGGAATAATCAAATGGAGCTTTGATTATAGCGCGCTTCGCGCCACGATTTTTCCCCCTGTCATCGGGTTTGCCAAGCTGGAAAACCCGATTCGCCCTAGGGAAACATTAAAATATTTTAAGCAACGTGTATTTTCTGTTTCAGATGGATTCGCTGATCGATCTATAAGCAAAAAATTTATGACTGACGCGCCCGTATCTCGCATTCGCAACTTTTCGATCATTGCCCACATCGACCACGGGAAGTCAACCCTGGCTGACCGTTTGTTGCAGACCACCGGGACGGTGGCGGCAAGGGAGATGAAAGAACAGTTTCTAGACAACATGGAGTTAGAAAGGGAACGCGGCATTACAATTAAGCTGCAAGCGGCCCGGATGAACTATACGGCTAAAGATGGTCAGCAGTACGTACTCAACTTGATCGACACTCCCGGACACGTGGACTTTTCCTATGAGGTGTCGCGCAGTCTGGTCGCCTGCGAGGGGGCGCTTTTGGTGGTGGATGCCTCCCAAGGGGTAGAAGCGCAGACTTTAGCCAATGTCTACTTAGCCCTAGAGCATAATCTAGAAATTATCCCGGTTTTGAATAAAATAGACTTGCCCGGTGCCGAACCAGACCGGGTAAAGCGGGAAATCGAAGAAATTATCGGGTTAGATTGCAGCGGTGCGATTTTAGCATCGGCGAAAGAAGGCATCGGGGTGGATGAAATCTTAGAATCGATCGTCCACTTGATTCCCCCGCCCAAAGATACTGTAGACCAAAGGTTGCGGGCGTTGATTTTTGACAGCTATTACGACAGCTACCGGGGTGTAATCGTCTATTTCCGGGTGATGGATGGTACGGTGAAAAAGGGCGACCGCATCCGCTTGATGGCAACTGGAAAAGAATACGAGATCGATGAGTTGGGGGTACTTTCTCCCAACCAAGTCCAGGTCGAGTCTCTCCACGCCGGGGAAGTCGGTTATCTAGCTGCATCGATTAAAGCCGTATCCGATGCCCGCGTTGGCGATACGATTACTTTAGCTAGCGCACCCGCCGCCGAACCGTTACCCGGTTATACCGAAGCTAAACCAATGGTGTTTTGCGGCATGTTTCCCACCGATGCCGACCAATATCCAGATTTAAAGGAAGCGCTGGAAAAACTCAAGCTCAACGACGCCGCGTTAAACTACGAACCAGAAACTTCCAGCGCCATGGGTTTTGGCTTCCGCTGCGGTTTCTTGGGTTTGCTGCACATGGAAATCGTCCAGGAACGTTTAGAACGAGAATACGACCTGGATTTGGTGATTACAGCGCCTTCGGTAGTTTACCGCGTCACGACGAATAAGGGAGAAGTTCTCTTAATCGATAATCCCAGCACCTTGCCCGATCCGCAACATCGGGAAAAAATCGAAGAACCCTATGTCCAGGTAGACATTATCACGCCGGAAGAATACGTCGGGACGTTGATGGAGTTGTCTCAAAATCGCCGGGGTACGTTCAAAGATATGAAGTACCTGACGGTGGGACGCACCAACTTGACTTACGAGTTACCTTTAGCAGAAGTCGTGACCGACTTTTTCGACCAGATGAAGTCGCGATCGCGCGGTTACGCCAGTATGGAGTACCATCTGATCGGTTACCGGGAAAATCCCCTGGTACGACTGGATATTATGATTAACGGCGATCCGGTAGATTCCCTGGCGATGATCGTCCACCGCGATAAAGCTTACTACGTAGGGCGCAGTCTGGCAGAAAAACTCAAGGAACTGATCCCGCGCCACCAATTCAAGGTTCCCATACAGGCGGCGATTGGCAGCAAAATTATTGCTAGCGAACATATCCCGGCAATGCGCAAGGACGTATTGGCGAAATGCTACGGCGGTGACATCTCCCGAAAGAAAAAGTTGCTGCAAAAGCAAGCAAAAGGCAAGAAGCGCATGAAAGCTATCGGGACTGTCGATGTGCCGCAGGAAGCATTTATGGCTGTTTTGCGCTTGGATAAGGAATAGGGATGCGCTGATTCAAAGGTGGCTGAAATAGCTGCTTTTCCCTGTAGAACCCCGACTTCTCTTGTGAAGTCGGGGTTCTGGGTATAGAGACTTCTCTGGGAAGTCCCCGTTCTGGGTATAGATCCGTAGATGTGCGGTTAAAGGCGGTGCCTTGGTCAAGTTATTGTAAAGCCAGGATCAAATGGAGTAATTTCTTACCGTGAAGTTTTATCAAGAAATGTCAAGGAAGTTTATGGGAGCGCGGGCTAGAGGATAAAGATTTGATGAATTATAGGGATCGAAGTTTCTTTTGGCAGCATTCTTTGCTAACTTGCTAGTTGAGTAGTAAGTAAATACTCTAACCCAGATATCCCAGCTGACTATTCAAAAGCAATGCTTTTAAATCCCAATCGGATATCAACTGACAACGGAACATTCAAAGGATATAGTTGTTAAAGACAACCTTGCCAGCTTGAAATAACGTATCGCTTGCATAAAACCTATGAGAATTTTGGTCACTGGTGGTGCTGGATTTATTGGTTCCCATCTGATCGATCGCTTGATGGAACAGGGGCATGAAGTGATTTGTTTGGATAACTTTTATACAGGACACAAGCGAAATATCCTCAAATGGTTAGACCATCCCTACTTTGAATTTATCCGCCACGACATCACCGAACCAATCAGGTTAGAAGTAGATCAAATTTATCACCTGGCTTGTCCCGCTTCTCCGGTTCATTACCAGTACAACCCCATCAAAACTGTCAAAACCAATGTGATGGGAACAATTAATATGCTGGGGTTAGCTAAACGAATAAAAGCCAGATTTTTACTCGCTTCTACTTCGGAAGTTTATGGGGATCCAGAAGTGCATCCCCAACCAGAAGAATATAGGGGAAATGTAAATCCAATCGGGATCAGATCCTGTTACGATGAAGGGAAGCGAATAGCAGAAACTTTGAGTTTTGACTATTACAGAGAAAATAACGTAGATATCCGCGTTGCCCGGATTTTTAACAGTTTAACAGGTGACCAAAAAGTAGTTTATTACAAGGGAGATAAACTTTACTCCGAAACATTTGCCGAATGCTATAACCGCATTCATCAAGATATATCAGATGTATCCGTTCCTTGTTTCGATCAAAAAACCGGCAGTGCAGCTATCCGTCCAATTTCAGCCATTTGGAAACATCACGTCACCAAAACAGGGTATGAAATTACTACAACTTGGGGCAAAAAAGTAAAAGTTACAGAAGATCACAGCTTATTTACTAGCGATGAAAAAGGATTGCCCAAGGCAGTATTTGGGAAAGACTTGAAAGTAGGCGATGATATTGCGGTTCCTCATTATTTACCCTTCGTAGACAAGGCGCTGGAACCTTTCTACATTTCGGATGTAACGACAATTAAAGGCTTATCCATTGCCAATGAAGATGTAGTTTCTCACCTGGAAGATCGCAATCGCGATATTCGCAACTATCTAGCACAAAAAGGAATCAGTTCTCGGCAACATTTCAGTAAGCTGAGAAGGTATGAGGCAATGAACCGCATACCGTTGGATATTTGGCAGCATTTAGGACTGCCTTTGTCGGCTAAGGATAAGATTGCGATCGCTTACTCCAATAAGCAGGTAACCAACTATATTGAAAATATCAATAGCCTGCTGTGGTTTTTGGGCTTTTATCTGGCAGAGGGTTGCCTAATTTACAGGGATAAACCAGCAGATTATCAACTTATATTCAGTTCAAACGTCAAATATCTGGAGAAGTTGATTAAAGTCGCTGAAGATTTATTTGGCTGCGAGAGTGAGATTAAATTTGACCAAACTGGGAACAGATCGCCCGCAGTTCACATTCGCTCTAGAATTATCGTAGATTTAGTTGTGAACGTCTTTGGGTTCGGTAAGAATCTCAGTACCCAAAAAGATATACCAGATTGGATCGTACAACTTCCCAAAGAACAGTTAGTCCATTTCTTACAAGGATTTTGGGAAGGAGATGGCAACCACGATGCCAAAACAACAGGTTCCCTACTGGTGTTCAACAGTTCCAGCCAAAACATTATCGAAAAACTGACATTGATTTTGGCAAAGTTTGGCATCATTGGCAGCGTGTCAGAGTTTTACACCACTGTTCGTAAGGGAGACGAACAACAGTACAAATCTTACCGCATTACGGTACAAGGATTAGACAATTACTCGATTTTAGAATTGAGTAATGCTAAACAAACTCTGGAAGCTAAAACTACAGAACACATTGCTTGGGCAAAGGTCAAAAACATCGAAGCATTCGAGATAGACGACTACGTGTACGATTTTTCCGTGCCAGATTACGAAAACTTTGTCGGTGGTACGTATTGTATATATTGCCACAATACTTATGGCCCTCGAATGTTAGAAAATGATGGGCGCGTTGTCAGCAATTTTGTAGTGCAAGCTTTACGAGGCATCCCCCTAACCATATACGGAAATGGGTCGCAGACTCGTAGTTTTTGCTACGTATCCGACCTAGTGGAAGGACTGATGCGGTTGATGAATGGGGAACATGTGGGACCCGTAAATTTGGGTAATCCCGGTGAATATACGATCTTAGAACTGGCTCAAATTATTCAGGAAATGGTGAATCCAGACGCACAATTGAAGTACGAACCGTTGCCCCAAGATGACCCCAAACAACGACAGCCGGATATTACAAAGGCTAAAACCTGGCTGGGGTGGGAACCTACGGTTCCTTTGAGAGAAGGGCTAAAGTTGACTATAGACGATTTTCGCTCTCGAATGAATAACCCGCAGCCTTAAAATACAAGCTTTTTCAGGGTGTGGAAAATTAGGTTTGCGGACGTGGTAATTCCACGGTGAAATTTGGGTACTACTACTAATGGTTGCTCATTCTTTAACCGCAAACCCTTGCAATAGCTGAGAAACTCGACCAAAACCAATTAAATTGAGGATTTGAACATGCGTGTTTGTGTCATCGGTACGGGATATGTAGGCTTAGTAACTGGCGTATGTCTGGCGCATATCGGGCATCACGTCATCTGCGTAGACAACAATGAAGAAAAAGTAAAGTTAATGAAAGCCGGACAATCCCCGATTTTTGAGCCGGGATTGTCTGAACTGATGCAGTCTAGCACGGCGGTGGGACTGCTAGAGTTTAGTTCCGACATTGCGGAAGGGGTAAAGCACGGAGATATTTTGTTTATCGCTGTGGGAACTCCGCCTTTACCTACAGGGGAAAGCGATACCCGCTATGTGGAAGCTGTGGCGCGGGGAATCGGTGCTAATCTCAACGATGGCTATAAAGTAATCGTAAATAAATCTACCGTGCCAATCGGTTCAGGCGACTGGGTGCGGATGATTGTGATGGATGGTATCGCCGAACGCCAAAAAGTCTTGGTAGGCGCAGGTGGCGTTGTTAGCGAAGAAACGGTGGAAAAGATTGCCGCCGAGTTCGATGTGGTGAGCAACCCAGAGTTTTTACGGGAAGGGTCGGCAATTTTTGATACCTTTAACCCGGATAGGATCGTTTTGGGCAGCAACAGCCAAAAAGCGATCGCCATGATGCAGCAACTATATACCCCGATTGTCGAACGCAAGTTCGCCGAAGACAAGTCTTTACCACCCGTCCCTGTGGTAGTTACAGACCTCAATTCGGCAGAAATGATTAAGTATGCCGCTAATGCGTTCCTGGCGACTAAGATTAGCTTTATTAATGAAGTTGCCAATATTTGCGATCGCGTCGGTGCAGATGTAACCCAAGTCGCCAAAGGAATTGGTTTAGACTCCCGCATCGGTAGCAAGTTCTTAAACGCCGGTATTGGTTGGGGTGGTTCTTGTTTCCCCAAAGATGTTTCCGCGTTAATCCACACCGCCGATGACTACGGTTACGAAGCTCAACTGATGAAAGCCGCCGTCAGCGTTAACCAACGCCAGCGCTTAATCGCTATAGAAAAATTACAGCAAGAACTGAAAATCCTCAAGGGTAAAACAGTTGGTTTGTTGGGTTTAACTTTCAAACCCGATACCGATGACATGCGCGACGCCCCAGCTTTGAATTTAATCGAACAACTCAACCGCTTGGGAACTAAAGTAAAAGCCTACGACCCAATTGTGTCTCAAAGTGGCATGGCGCACGGTTTATCTGGAGTTTATGTCGAAAGCGATCCAGAACGGTTGGCAGATGGTTGCGATGCTTTGGTATTAGTCACCGAGTGGGCACAGTTCCAAAGCTTAGATTATGTCAAAATGGCGAAGTTGATGAACAACCCCGTGATGATTGATGGTCGCAATTTCCTCGATCGCAAGGAACTGGAAAACGCCGGGTTCCGTTACGTTGGGATTGGGCATTAATATAATTGCAGATTGCAGATTTTAGATTGCAGATTTGATGAAATTTTCAATCTTAAATCTAAAATATTCAATCTAAAATCACCTCGCCTGTTGTGCAACAAAATGCCAAATTAGTCCGGCAAGAATTAAGCCTAAACCCGTTAGCCAGATTTGTTGTTCTACCCAGAAAGCTAGGAACAAACAAGCGGCTAAACCCAACAAAGCTAACCATTTAGGATATAAGCGATCCCTCTCTGGCAGCTGCAAAGCTGCCAGATTTGTTATGGCGTAATAAATTAAAACGGTAAAAGCGCTAAAAGACCAAGTGGTTTTGACGTTACCGATTAGGACAAGGTTTGCGATCGCAATTCCCATCACCCACACTGCTACATCCGGCGTCGTTCCTGTCTGATTTAATCGTGCCACAATTCGCGGCATATCCCGCCTTCGTCCCATTGCCAGCAAGACGCGGGATAATCCTAAAATTAAGTTGAGCAATACCCCCAGCATCGCGGTCATCGCACCAATTGCGAGTATTTGCGTCCCGCCGGGAATACCTAAGCGACTCATTACCACTTCCAAAGGCGCAGCAGTTGCTTTACCCAATACATCTGCACCAACTGCACTAACGGCAACTATTGCTACGGCAATATAAAGTAGCATCGTCAGCACCATCGCCGTAATAATTGCTTTCGGGATAGTGCGACGGGGGTTTCTCGCTTCTTCTCCCATTGTGGCGATGCGTCCGTAACCTGTATAGGCGACAAACATTAAAGCACTGGCGTGGAGTAAATCGCCGATAGAATTAGGGAAAAATCGAGTTAAATTATCAATTCCAGACGTTGCTACGGTGGGTAAACCGGCAAGAATAAAAAAACATAAAGATAGTAGGGTAATAGAGACGATTGTGATATTGGCGAAATTGGAGCGGCGAATGCCAGTCCAAACGATTATAGTGAGGATGAGGACGGATAAAAGAGCGATCGCAACCAGCAATCCCTGTCCGGATAGTCCAAAAAACCTTTGCAGATAACCCGCAAAACCCAACGCCGCCGTCGCTGCGGAAGCGGTTTTAGCTAGCAGAAACATCCACCCGGCGGTAAAACCCAACCAAGGCGTCAGATATTTATAACCATATTCGTAAGTACCGCCGCTAACGGGATGACTAGCAGCGAGTTGGGCGCTGTTAAGACCATTACAGATAGCGACAATAGCACCAATTGCTACTGCGAGAATTACTCCAGAACCTGCAATACCCGCCGCAATGCCGATACTGACAAATACTCCCGTACCGATAATGGAACCGAGTCCCATCATCGTTGCGCCTAATACACCCAATTCTCGTGTGAGTTGCCGAGATGTTGACATGGGGAGTTGACCTGTAAGCGATCGCTACTCTACATGTTAGGGCTGACGGGTTAAGGTTTGGTTGTGGTGGGGTGGGGTTATTGTTTGTTCTTTTAGTCCCCTTGCGGGGATTGGGTAATTGTAAACTACCCACGCCAAGTATCAGTTGTTTGTTTCAATCCCCGCAAGGGGAGTAGGTAAGCGCGACAAGGTGGAGGGACGGGAAAGTTGTTCCCGTCAACAATAACGTTTCAATCCCCTTGCGGGGAGTAGGTAAGTGCGACATTTAAACATTTTGAATAATTCTCAGCTAGATATTTTTGTTTCAATCCCCTTGCGGGGAGTAGGTAAGTGGGACCCTCGCTTTGAAGCCTTTACCCTGTCTGGCTTCCAGAGGCCATTTGCGACGACCTTCAATTTTGTGGCTACAAACTCTAAAAAATTTCCTCGAATAAAATCTGAAACCCTTACAGGTAAAGCAACCGACCGTCTCGACGAAATCAAGCGCATTTCAGCCATCTGGCGCGAGCGTCGCCAATTTTTATAATTGGCGGCAGAAAAATTAAATTGTCATGGTTGTGAAAGTTGTATTAATTATTTGGCATCAATAGCAAATTGTCAAGCAGTTTACCTGGGGATTTATCCTGCTGAAGGAGTATTTGGGATCGCACCCGCGCGGCAACAAAATTCACAACCAGTTTTAATCGGTTGTGTAGGGGCACGGCATCAATAAATCTTGATTTTTACCAGAGATTGTTGAATGCCGTGCCCCTACAGCCCCGAACAGATTTGGTTTTGATTGGTTGGTGTGAGGGCAGGGCATGGGTAACGCTTGATTTTGACCACAAATTGGCGATCGCACCCACGCCGCCACAAAATTCACCACCAGTTTTCATCGGTTGTGTAGTAGCACGGCGTGGCATAGCTGTTGATTTCTACCAGAGATTGTAGAATGCCGTGCCCCTACAGTCGCAAATTGATTTGGTTTTCATCGGTTGTGTAGTAGCACGGCGTGGCAT